>CADBMD010000021.1 GCA_902795735.1 uncultured Bacteroidia bacterium | reverse complement strand
TTCGAAAGGCACCTTCTGCTTGCGCATCTTCATCCAGATTGAATATGCCGCCTTGGTCCTTACCTTTAGTTTGTACTTGATCCCTTCCTTGGAAAGTTCTTCCTTGAGGGGCTGGATGAATTCCATCATCAGCCGCTCGCGGTCGCGTTCCGTAGCCTTGAGGTTATTGGTAATTGCCCGGTACTCTACTGGTTCGACATAACGGAAATAGATGTCTTCCATCTCACGCTTGATGTTGTAGAGCCCAAGCTGGTGGGCCAGCGGGATGTAAAGCATCAAAGTCTCGAGGATCTTGTTGTCCCTGGAACTTTTCGGGAAAAGGTCAAGGCTCCGCATCACTTCGAGCCTGTCGGCAATCTTTAGGACGGTTACCCGAGGGTCTCTCGAATACTGGACAATAAGTTTCTTGTAATTCTCGGCTTCGAGGCGTGTATCTTTCGGTTTGATCGTAGAAATCTTGTTAAGCCCATCGACCATGGTCCGGACATCTTCCGGGAAATCCCTCAGCATCTCAACCGGTCCCCTCTCCGGCCCCTGAGCCTGCCCCAGCCTTATCGCCTCATGAAGAAACACCGCGGCAACACACTCCGCCGGCAGCCCGATCTCATCGGAAGCAATCAGCGCCACTTTCAAGGGATGTTCGAAAAGCGGCCGCCCATCCCCCCTGACCTTTCCTGCCAGAGCAGCCTCCGCAATGGTATATGCCCTCTTCACAAGAGCCTGTCCAGGCTCATCGTACTGGGGAAATCTCTGCCGAATGACTTCCATGATAAAGTTCGTTTATCACCCGAAGATACAAAAATAATCCTTTCCTTAAAAACCTTCCCCCACAGTTCCCCGCCGAGCTTTGCCGAACCCCCATCGAACTCTACGGTCACATATTCCTCAAAAACCTGCCCCCACAGTTCCCGCACAGTTCCACACCGAACTCTACGGTCACATATTCCTCCAAAACCTTCCCGCACAGTTCCACACCAAACTCTACGGCCACATATTCCTCAAAAACCTGCCCCCACAGTTCAGAAGACTGGGGAAAGTATATAAGGGCAGAAAAAAGTAAGGAAAGATTACTTCCGAGCGAGCCTCTCATTCAGAGCACGCTGGAATTCCGACGCATTTCTGTTGTGCTCAGATAATGTTACGGCGAACTTGTGCGTACCATCCATGGCAGCGCTGGCACAGAAGAAAAGGTAACCATGCCGGTCAGGATTAAGCACAGCCTCCAGGCACGCCCTGTCCGGAACACAAATCGGCCCAGGAGGAAGTCCATCATGAAGGTAGGTGTTATAAGGAGAATCTACTTCAAGATGCTTCAGAAGGACCCTGTTCAACTTATAGTCGAAACAAAACGCCACAGTCGGGTCAGCCTGAAGCCTCATCCCCTGATGAAGCCGGTTGAGATAAACCCCTGCTATTGAAGGATATTCCGGCTCATGGTTTGACTCCGCTTTGACAATAGAGGCGACAACGGAAACCTCCTTCTGTGAAAGGCCCTGTGCAGCGGCCTTCTTAAGGTTATCCGCCGTCCAGAAAGCATCATAAGCAGCTTTCTGCTTGTCCAGCACCACCTCGATAGGATCCGTCCAATAAACTTCATACGTGTCCGGGATAATCAAGGAGAAGACATCCGACGAAGAAAACCCGTATTTGGAAAGCAATCCATTATCGTTCAAAGCCTTGACTACAGTAAGGGAATCCATCATCATCTGGTTTGATATCTTCCTGGCAATCACACCCTTCTGACGCATCGTGCCGGAAAGAACAAGGTTGACCGGAGTCTGCCAACCCGCCTTCAACATCCTAGGAACATAGACGCTCGGCTTTCCCTTTTCGATCACGTAATGTCCGGGCTTGATGTCCTCTGAACTCAAACCTGAGAACACCCTTACCAGACTACGCTTACGAATGACTATACTGTCAGGGATGGATGCCAGCACATCCTCGGAGGTCATGTCTGGATAGACGTACAACTCAGCCCGGCCGGAAAAATTGGATTTCCGGTTATCACCATACCATCTGCCTCCTATGGCTCCGCAGACTACGGCAGCGACCAGTAACAGAGCCAGAGCTATGAATATCAACGACTTTTTCATTATTTCTTCTTTTTACCACGGAGGATTATCGTGTCTCCTTCACGAGGTTGATAGTCGGCATCAAACCCATTCATCTTGCAGACACTTGACATCTTGACTCCAAATCTTTGGCAAATGTCCCGGAGGGTCTGCGAATCATCATCTACTATGAATTTGTCAAGCCCTTTCTGGGATTGGTTTTTCTTAGCCTGAAGATAGACAACCGTGCCCGGCAGAAGTTCCTGCTCCACAGTCAGATCGTTGAATTTCAAGAGTTCCTTTGGGAATAAGCCATAGCGGGCTGCAATACTCGAATATGTCTCCCCTTCAACCGATGAGACAAACGGAACTCCATTCTTTGAATATGCCTCCCTGCTCAGGGAGAACTTGAACTCTTCAAGCTGGTTCTTGTCGATCCGCTTTGGTTCCTCTATCGAAAGAGGTGATTCGGGAATATGCCCGGAGAGTTCTTCATCTTCTTCAGCTGCCTTTTTCCGAGCTTTCCTAGCAGCTTTCTCAGCCTTCTTACGAGCCTTCTTCTCTGCCTTGGAGACCTTCGCCGGGTTCTCCGTATTCACGGATTCTCCACCCTTGTCAGAGATCGCCGGCTTCTCGCCAGTTTCACTTACTGAAGGAGATACTCTGTCAGGCTGGCTCGCAGCTGCATGCACATCCTGCTCTCCCATAAGCCTTTCCGCGTCCGCGAGGGACATCTTGTCATATTCATAAAGCTTATAGTCCTCGATATATTTGATCAGCTTGGATGGATAGTTCGGATCGGTTGCATAGCCAGCTTTTTTCAGTCCGTTAGCCCAAGCCTTGTAGTCCGTCGTCTCGAACTCGAAAAGGAACTTGTACCTGTCCCTGTAACGAAGGAAATCTGAGTGATCCCTGAAAGATTCATCAGCATTGTCATAGACTCGGAAACACTCTCCTTTTTCATTGTCATCATGATACTGTTTCTTCCCAGTCCAGTCCTTATGACATTTGATCCCGAAATGGTTGTTGCCTTCTGCTGCAAGGGGGGACAGCCCGTAGCGCGACTCGAGGATTCCCTGGGCCAGGGTGATGCTGGCCGGGACTCCGCTGCGGTACATCTCGCGGACGGCTGTCGGGGCCCATTGGGTGATATATTTCCCGATCGGAGACAGGCCATGATCTGCTGCCGCGAAGATCATGATTGTAGCCAATAAGGCAACAGTGGAAAGAATCTTCTTCATTTTTGAATATCTTGACAGATTTGTAAAGATAGCGATTTTCGCTGAAATAGCCCCCTGTCATCAGCAACATTCATTGTCTCAATAAACTGACAGGAAAAAAACATTAGTGTCCGGCAAAGAATCATAAAAGTTCTTTGAAAATATTGAGAGTTAGGTGATTACCAAGGTTTACAGAGTCAACCGATTAGAAATCTTTGCCTGACTAACGTAGAATAATGGATATAACCTCTCCGGAACTTTTACCGGACACACATGTAAAAAAAACAAAAACATTTTCAGCAATTATTTCTGTTTCTTTACCAGGTTAAAGACAATTCTGTCTAAACTTGTGGAAAAAGAAACATAGATTATCATGAGCCGACAGAAACTATTTGAAAAACTTGCTGAGTACCGGGAACTTCCGGAAGGTTATTACCATCTTGTTTTCGACAGTATCGAAGATGGACAGTTATTCCATAACGATAAGGAACATGTCGCTGGGATGAATACGGTTGCCTTGGCCCAATACACCTCGGGACTGGTTATACTTGTGTTCAACTGGATGATCAACCATGGTCATTTCCTTGTCTGGGGCGCTGGTGACAAATGTGTAGAGTTCTTTCTCAAGACAAGACGTCGGTTGAATGAGGAATTGATCATTGGCAGTCATAAACCGTTGGATGATGATTACGGCATGAAGTTGATTCGTATAAAGGATCGCAGGCAACTCTCCGATGTCGCCGTTTACATTGCCAGGAATCCTCCTAAAGCATGTCCGATGTTGTCGCCGTCGGGATATATATGGGGAACGAACTATCTTCTATTCAGTGATGTCTCTAAACTCATTTCAAAGGTGCCGGTTGGTGATTTCTCTTCTGCCTTCTTCAAGAAACTCCTGAAAACCAAGGTGGCCTTGCCGGATAACTATTTATTCAACAAAGAACTTGGGATGATACTTCCGGAATCTTATGCGCGCGTTGAACTGGTTGCCAATGCTTTTGGAAATGCTACTGTTTATTGTGAAAAGCTGATGAAGAACATAGATGCTCATGTTAAGATTGCCGAGGGTGTAGGTGAGAGAGTTACCATAGATGACAATGAACTGGACTATGTGATTTGGTCGATAGTCCGGAATCAGTTCAAGGTAAGTTCGGTGACTGAGTTGGGTAATGATGACAGGTGTCGGCTGGCGGTAATCCTGCGGAAGAAATACTATGTTGAACCGAAGAGGATTGCGCGGAAGGTTGGGCTACCGCTCAATATAGTTCAAGAATTAATTGTCTGATTGTGCGGAACTGCGCGGGAAGGTTTTGGAGGAAAACGTGACCGTAGAGTGCGGTGCGGAACTGTGCGGGCAGGTTTTTGAGGAAAACGTGACCGTAGAGTTCGGCGGAGTTCGGCAAAGTGCGGTGCGGAACTGTGCGGGCAGGTTTTTGAGGAAAACGTGACCGTAGAGTTCGGTGGGGAACTGTGCGGGCAGGTTTTGGAGGAAAACGTGACCGTAGAGTTCGGTGTGGAACTACGCGGGAAGGTTTTGGAGGAAATCGTGACCGTAGAGTTCGGCGGGGAAGAGGGGGACTGTGCGGGGGGATTATTCCGAAGTTTTGTCGAGGGGGATGTCGAATGTGTCGAGGTCCGAGGCGGCAAAGGTGGCGGGAAAGATGGTCCGGCACTCAGCCTCGTACAAGCTGGCATCCTTGCCCCGCGATGAATAATGTCCTATGACCAGCCGGCCAGCTCCCGCATCCAAGGCACAACGTGCAGCATCGAGGGTAGTTGAGTGATGCCTGGCAGATGCCAAGTCAGAGAGTTCAGAGAGATACGTGGCCTCGTGATAGAGGAGATCCACTCCGGAAACCCACGACGCTTCCTCAGGGAAAGGAGCCGTGTCTGAACAATAGGCATAGGAACGAGGGACGAACGGCTTGTAACCAAGCTCATCCAACGGAAGGACCAAGACAGAACCATCCGGATTGGTGCGTACCACATCCTCTCCCCTCTTCACCGCAGCAATCTCCGTCAAGCTGAGACCATATTCAGAAATCTTCCACTTCTTGACATTGAACTGAGGCTCCTTCTCCCTGAACAGGAAGCCGAAGGTCTCGATACCATGGTTCAGCGAAAAGGCCGAAATCTCAAGGGATTTGGAAGAGTAGACCACTTCCGGGGATTTCATGGTCAAAGGAATAAGCCTTATCTCGAAGGCGATGCCTTCCCCGTAGTAAGACAGGAAGAACTTTAGCAGAGGACCGAAATTGGACGGAGCGTAGATGTTAAGCGGCTGGGTCCTTGACAGCATTCCCATGGTGGAGAGCAGGCCGGGAAGGCCGAACACATGGTCCCCGTGGATGTGCGAGATGAAGACTGATTCTATCTTCAGAGGAGAGACACGGCACTCCTGGAGACGTGTCTGCACGCCTTCTCCGCAATCAATCAAGAAAGAGCGCCCATGCACTGAAAGTACCTGGGCGCTCTGCTGTCTTCCGATGACGGGTTTGGCCGAAGCCGT
>CADBMD010000020.1 GCA_902795735.1 uncultured Bacteroidia bacterium | reverse complement strand
TCTTCCACGCACTTCATCGGAGGTTTGGGAGTCGTAGTTTTCCTTCTCCTTATAATCCCCAGTTCCACCCAGATGCGCCTCCGCCTCACCAACCTGGAACTTTCATCCCTTTCGAGGGGAGAGTACAGGTCTGGTTCCAACAGGACGGTCTACATATTCACTTATGTCTACCTGGGAATGCTCCTGGCTTCCTTCATATGCTATTTGCTGGCGGGGATGAGCCCTTTCGATGCCATAAACCACGCGATGAGCGTGACGGCCACGGGAGGATTCAGCACCAGGAACCTGTCCATTGGCGCCTTTAATTCCGTGGCGGTGGACCTTGTTACCATGTTCTTCATGCTGTTGTCGTCCATCCATTTCGGATTGACTTATGTAGCGATCGTCACTCGTTCGCTAAAGCCATTCAAGAACGAGGTCCTGAAATACTATTTGTTCTCCCTGGTGATAGTCAGCGTGTTGGTTTCCGGTTCACTGGTCATCAATGGCATTGAACATGACTGGGGGAAGGCTCTGCTGAACGGGTCTTTCCATGTCCTGAGCTATGCTTCCACTACCGGGTTCGGTATAGCTGACAATGGCATCTGGCCGACCTTCTCCTCCGTACTGCTGATATTCATGGGGATATGGTGTGGAATGGCAGGGTCTACGACAGGAGGTATAAAGTCCGACCGTGCCCTTCTCTTGTTCAAGGAAATCAAGTACCAGCTGAAGACTGTCCTGCATCCTGCTTCGATGGCAGAGGTCAGGGTCAACCGGCGCGTAGTCAGGCAGGAGGACATCGCTCCGCACATTCTCTACATAGCTCTCTACATGCTGATGATCATAGTTTCATTGGCATTCAACCTGTCCCTCAATCCGCATGATTCGAATGCCGTTGCTGCCACTTTCACCTCCCTGAGCAATGTGGGTCCGGCCATCGGTGAGCTTGGCGTCTACGGCAATTTCAGCGCCGAACCTGCAAGTGCCAAGCTTGTGTACACCATAGACATGTTCATGGGCCGTATCGAGATCTATCCCGTCCTTGCAGTTATTATGATGATATTCAGCAAGAAGAGCAAGTGATGGGCAGGAGCGACTTCTTCTACAAGCGGTTCAAGGAACATTTCCCATACGAGATGACGTCCGACCAGGACAGGCTCTTCAGGGATATCGCCTCCTTCATCTCCGGGGATGACCATGACATAATGGTAGTGGACGGCTATGCCGGAACCGGCAAGACTACGGCTCTTGCAGCGGTGATTGATTCCCTTGATGACTTGCGCCCGGTGAAGCCTCGCTCCGAGAATGAATATGAGGAGATATGTATCCTGCTTGCTCCTACCGGTCGGGCGGCGAAAGTGCTTTCTCACTATGCAGGCAAGCCGGCCAGTACCATCCATAAGTGCATTTACAGGCAGAAATCAGTGGGCGCTGATGGGTTCGGACAGTTTTCCCTGGCTCCTAACAAGCAGTCACACAAACTGTTCATAGTTGACGAGGTCTCATTGATCGGGACTGATGATTCATCAAGGCAGGGAACGACCATGTTCGGAACAGGGGATCTCCTGAAAGACCTGGTCGATTTCGTGAGGGCAGGGAATGACTGCAGGCTGATAATGATAGGGGACTCGGCGCAGTTGCCACCGGTGGGACTGGATTCATCTCCTGCCCTGTCCAGGGAGTTCATGGATGCATTCGGCGGGGTCTGCTATGGAACCTTGTCGGAAGTCGTGCGTCAGCAGAAGGAATCGGGCATCCTTTGGAATGCGACCCGTCTCCGCAAGATGATAGAGGACGATCCCTACGGTGCGGGAACATATTCTCCGGAAGACCTTGGGCTGAGGTCGGAGGGCTTCGACGACATCATCAGGATAACGGGAGGGGAGCTTCTGGATTCGCTGAACCAGGCTTATTTCTCTGAATATTCAAAAGATGATGCTGCGGTTCTCTGCCGGTCCAACAAACGGGCCAACCGCTACAACGCCGGAATCAGGGCACAGGTCTTCTATGATGAGGAACGTCTTGTCAAGGGCGAGAAGCTGATGATAGTTAAGAACTGCTACCAGTTCAGCGGGGATGTGAAGGGAATGGACTACATCGCCAACGGGGATATCGCCAAACTGGTCTCGATCCGCAACTATGAGGAACGTTATGGGTTGAATTTCGCTGATGCGAGGCTGAGTTTCCCTGATTATGATGATTCCGAAATAACCGCCAAGGTCTGCCTTGACACCCTTGACTCAGAGTCAGCTTCCCTGACCTATGAACAGCAGAACATGCTCTATAACGGGGTGAGTGAAGATTATGCAGACATTAAGTCGAAGAAAAAACGCTACGATGCGGTTCGTGAAGACCCTTATTTCAATGCGCTCCAGCTTAAGTATGCCAACGCCATAACCTGCCACAAGAGCCAGGGCGGGCAGTGGAGCTGCGTGTTCATCGACAATCCTTTCTGGCAGGATTTCCTTACGGTCGATGACCTCAAATGGCTTTACACGGCCTTGACTCGTGCCGTGGAGAAAGTCTATCTGGTAAATTTCAAGGATGAATATTTTGATAACAAATAGATTGTCATGAAGAAACTTGTCATTTTGATCTCCCTCTGCCTTGCCGTGTCCATGTCGGCTCAGGAGCTGAACCGGATTCCCAGGATTTGGTCCTGGACCGGTGACCATCAGGTAGCATTCTACTACGATTATGGCCGTCCTTCAGGGGATGATTTCGTGATTGATGCTTCCACTCACAAAACAGTTGCAGGAGAGGTCCCTCCGATGGCTATGCCCATGATGCGGATGGGAGGCCCCCGCATCAGGGTGGAAGGCGCTGAGAACCTGACATATTCACCGGACTCCACGAAACTGGCTTTCACCCGGGACAACGACTTGTGGGTGATGGATGCAGTGACAAAGGAAGAGACCAGGCTCACTTCCGACGGTTCGGACGTAATCCTCAATGGCTATGCGTCATGGGTCTATTATGAGGAGATCCTTGGACGGGCTTCCCGTTACTGCGCCTTCTGGTGGTCGCCCGATTCCAAGAAAATCGGTTTCTACCGTTTCGACAACACGGAGGTACCGTTCTTCCCGATCTATTCCCCTGTTGCTGAGGATGCCGACCGTTCGGGGCTCCAGCTAGGCTACGGCCAGAATGCCGGGGGCGCTGTCGCGATGGATGCCATGTCTCCTACGGGTGGTTCCGTCAGGATGACCCGCTATCCCAAATGCGGCGACCCCAACCCTAAGGTAAAGATCGGAATTGTCGATCTCGAGACCGGGAAGACAGCCTGGGCCGATTTCAGTGAGGATGACGACCAGTATTTCGGAACTCCCTTCTGGGGAGCTGACAGCAAGGCTTTCTTTATCCAGAGGGAACCCAGGATCCAGAATACCCTGGACCTCTATGCGGTTTCTTCATCTGACGGGTCCAAGACCCACATCTACCATGAAACTTATGACACATGGCTTGACTGGATCTCCGGCATGGTGTTCGGACGTGACGGCCTGTATATGGTAAGGTCTTTCGAAACCGGTTGGGAACAAGTCTATTACCTGTCTTATGACGGGAAGACTCTCCGCCGGCTTTCTTCCGGAGACAACTGGAGGATGAGCCTCCTGTCCGTGAAGGAAGGCAAGCCCTCCAAGACTTTCGATGGCAGTACTTCGGAAGTCATATTCTCAGCTGAGCGTGATTCCCACGTCAGGACAGGGATCTATCTTGCCACCAAGGGCAACGTGAGGGCCATCTCGGATCCTTCCCTCAGCGCATCCATGGCAAGGGTCTCTCCGGACAAAAAGTATCTCGTAGCTTCTCTTGGAAATTCCAACACTCCTGACCAGGTCTGGCTCTACGACATCGCCAAGCCTTCAAAGTCTTACAAAGTAGCCGATTCGGCCGGTCCAGATTTCGATCCTGAGGATCCGAGGCTTCCCCGGATCATCACCATGACGACCAAAGACGGACTTGAGCTTCCTGCGCTTATCGTCTATCCGAAGGGATTCGATCCTTCCGTGAAGTATCCTGTCCATGTGGACCTTTATGGAGGTCCTGACTCTCCGCAGGTTTCGGACCGTTTCCGCGGCACTTCCGCTTACCAGTGGTATTCCGAGAACGGGATCATCGAGGTCGTCGCAGACTGCAGGGCTTCCGGCTACAACGGACGCAAGGGCTTGGACATGATCTACAAGCATCTTGATGAGATCGAGGTACAGGATTTCGTCGAGTGGGCCGAGTATCTGAAGAGGCTTCCTTATGTCAATGGCGACAAAATCGGCGTCGAGGGCTTCTCTTTCGGTGGGACCATGACAGCTCTGCTGGTAATGAACCACTCTGATGCATTCCATTATGGAATAGCCGGAGGCGGAGTCTATGAATGGGCTCTCTATGACACTCATTACACGGAGCGTTTCATGTCCACTCCCCAGAACAATCCCGAAGGCTATGAGAGGACCAAGGTCACGGCTGCGGCAAAGAACTATCCAGTGACCGATGCCAACTACGATGGTTCCGTGATGCTCAAGCTGACCCATGGGACAGGAGATGACAATGTCCATTTCCAGAACACCTTGAAGCTGGTGGATGCACTGCAGAAGGAAGGCAAGAAATTCGAACTTATGATCTATCCTGACGGAATGCATGGCTATCGCGGCTACCAGGGCCGTCATTTCAACGACGCCAACAAGGCTTTCTGGCTTAAGTATTTGAAAGGTGAATAAGAGTTTCCGTACATTGATCCTTTTCCTGGCTTGCACCCTTTCTTTGACAGGGCTTGCCCAGGAGGCTACCAGGAGCCGCCAGGTTCCCGGCCTCAGGCCCTACGATGTGGACCTCACGGTCATGACGCGCGAGGAGAAAGATTCCGTCCGTATGGTTGCAGAGCTTTGGAGGAATTATGTGGAATCTTTTTCAAAAGCTCCAGCCGATGATCCGGACCGCAGGAACATGTGGGTGAACGGGTCGGATGACTATCTCGCGGAATTCGATGATGGAGTGCTTCTGTACTCTTCTTTCAGGGAGAACCGTCTTCTGGACATCCGGAAAATCGGCCCTGGTGCCTATGAGATAGTTGTCGGGACCAGCAGCAAGCTTCCCGGAGAAGAGCTAAACGGGTGGATCGAGTGCGTCTACCGGGTCTGCGCCTTGAACGTGGCCGATTCCGGGGACCGTGAGTACAATCCTTTCAGGCTGCGCAACTGGCTTGATGCAGTGTTGCCGATCCTCCCTAAGACAACGATAGGGAACATCGATTTCTACTGCTCTCCAGGCTGTGATGTGCCTGAGTCGGTGGGGGAGGAAACCGCGGACTTCGTGGCTGCATTGTGCAGGGAATATGGTTTCGAGCACAGGAAGCGGCTTCGCTATGTGGTGGCAGCGACCGTGGACCAGTGCGAGCATCTTTCAGGCTATCTTTTCAATGCCTATTCGAATCCCTTGATGAATTCCATGACAGTGAAGCCTGCGGACGTCAGGTTCTATGGCCGCCTGTTCGGTCAATCCACCATATTGACCAATTATTTTGACGACCATCGCGATCTGTGCCTGCTGATTGTCAGGTCGCAGTATCCGAAAGCGATGCAGATGCTTCAGGATGGCTTCGGCTTCTTCCATGGAGGCTACATGAGCCATTCCTACGAGACAGTGAAATCTTGCCTGAAAGACTATCTTTCCGAGCATGAGAATATCGACTTTTCAGAGGAAGACCTGTTCTATGACCTTACGATGCCCCTGAAGATAGGGGAGTCGGAAGTCGTTGTCCCCCTTGAAGGCCTTCTGGGGTCACTCTTCATTGAATATGGCTGGAAAAACGGCGGGCCGAAACTCGTAAGGAAGATGCTTTCATGCCAGGACTATCCTGAATTGCTTAAGGTCGTCGGAGTGGAGAAAGAGGCCGCAGGCAATTTCATCAAGAAGCTGTTGTAGCATGAGCGGTTTTGAGAGTTTCATCGTGGACAATGAGCAGGCCGACGTGTCACGCCTTCTCTTTTCATGTAAGGCCTGGCCTGTAAACGATGATCCCTCTCTGTCCGGTCTGGATCCTAAGGAACTCGCTGTCGGCACTATAGAATCCCGCAGGAAACTTCGGACCAAAGTGCCGGAATGGTATACGATGACATCCCTGGTCTATCCCCGGGCGCTTTCTGCCGAACAGTGCAGTTCTTCGTCTGCGGCTCGTTACAAGGCGGCCCTTGCTGAAAGGATTATCGGTGGCAAGGGACGAATAGCCGACCTGACAGGGGGCCTGGGGGTGGATTCATGGGCTTTCTCCGGGAAGGCTTCCGCTGTCTTGTACAATGAGATGGATCCGGCTTTGGTCCTCGCGGCACGGCATAACTTCAAGGAACTCGGGATTGAAAACGTCACTGTCAGCGCAAGGGAAGTTACTGTCACTTCGATAGGTCCGTTGCTTGATTCTTTCTCGCCTGACCTTGTATTCATGGATCCTGCCAGGAGGTCTTTGGAAGGGAAGAAGGTTTTCCTTTTGGAGGATTCTTCACCAAACGTGCTGGAGATACTCCCTGCCATATTCATGCGCTGCCGCCATCTCCTGCTCAAGCTGTCTCCCATGGCCGACATCAGCATGGTCGTGGAGAGATTGGACGCTGCTTCCGGCTGGAACAGTCAGTGGGTGAGGGAGATACACGTGATTTCCATAGGCGGGGAGTGCAAGGAACTCCTCTTGTGGATGGAACGGGAGTGGAGAGGCGACTATGAAGTCATCTGTACCGAGGACTCTTCCTCCATGTCTTTCACCAAGGAAGAAATCCGCTTGTCTAAAGGTGTTTTCCCTGATTCGGCTTATGCAAGGAAGATATTCGAGCCAGGCAAGTCTCTGTCCAAGGCCGGGGCGTTCAATGTCCTGTGCGGAAGATTCTCCCTTGTCAAGATGGCTCGTTCCACGAACCTTTTCATCCTCCCGCATGATGGCGAGGCTCCGGATGCCTTGAAGCCGTTCGGTAAGATATTCACGGTAGAGGAACTCCTTCCTTTCAACAAGGCGTCGGTCAAGGATCTGGGAAAACGGTATCCCAGTTGCGAAGTCTCAGCCAGGAATATTCCTTTGTCAAGCGATGAACTTCGGGCCAAGTTGAAAGTTTCTTCAGGGGGAGACGTACATATATTCGGAGTCAGGATGGAACTGCCTTTCGAATCCGGGAACTACCTTCTGGTCTGCAGGAGGGATATTCAGTAATTTTATGTAAATTTGAATATTCTTTTAGGAATAACCAGTAACATATAACCATAAATGAATCTCAGATTTTTATCCAGGATGCTGGCAGTCACGATGGCTGCATTCCTTATCGTGCCTGCGCTGAAAGCCGAGGGAATCATCCTCACAAGTGATCAGCAACTCAGGGATTTGCAGGATCCCGACAAGAAAATAGACATGTCCACGGGCTACACCCCAGTTTTCAGGAGCCTTCGTGAAGTCTGCGAGAATGGAAAGAGGCGTGGCGACAAGACCCTGACGGTTGCTTTTGACGAGTTCTTCCGCCAGTACAGGCCTCAGGCCGGTACAGACAGGAAACTGACTCCGGACATGGATGAATATGTCGAGATGATCGGGTTCATAGGCGATTTCGCCAAGAAATACGGTATGGGACTGGAGTTGAGCTTGATGAGCCCTCTGGAACTTGGACCTGCCTTCAAGAATTACACGGAAGGAGAGTCCGGCCGCTGGATAAGCTACGAGGTGGGTTTCCGCAATCCGGAATCGGGCCTGTTCAACCTGGACATCTGGCAGCAGCTGACCTGGACCAACAACAAGGGCAAGATCCACCTCGAGCTGAAAGGCGTCAAGGCCTATGCTTTCAAGCAGGAGAGAGTAGGAACTTCACCTTTCGTTGCCGTCAATCCTGATGACATCATTGAGATTTCCGGAGTACAGTACGAGCAGGGCGATGTCGTCGAAGGTGGCGGCGGTGGCGGCGGCGGAATCAAGAATTCCCCCGAAGACATGATATTCCCTGTCCGTCGCCTGCATGTGCATGGCGATGCGAAGAATGGTATTCCCGAAGGCTTCGACCGCGTGCTTGTGCTCGTCGAATATGAAACACCCGAGATGGACTATTTCAGCCCAAAGGCCGGGAAGTTCCTTCATGACTTGATGGACAAGTACAAGAGGCGCGGGATCATCCTTAACTCCTTCTATTCAGACGAGATGCACATCCAGCAGGACTGGATCTATTTCTCCCATCATGAGAACGGCCAGCTTAACTTCCGCTTCCTGACACCCTCCATGTCCAAGACCTACAAGGAGCGTTACGGGCAGGCCCTTGATGAGAAGTACATGCTTTATTTCGTCTATGGAGCCCCTTACTATGAGAACACCGCAGGCGCTGTCCGCAACATCCAGTATGTACTCGGGAACAAACCTGTCGACATCCAGCGTACCTTCCTGCTGCGCGACCGCTATTACAAGATGCTGAACAGCGATGTCGTGGATCTCTTCAAGGATGGCAAGGCCTATGCCGAGCAGTTGTATGGCCATGAATTCCGTACGGGGGCCCATTCTTCCTGGGCTGAAAGTCCGACGATCGACCTCTGGGACACTGAAAAACTCCCTTATCATGCCTATCAGTACGAGTATACATCCAATTTCGTCTGGAGCAACACCGTGCATCAGGCTACCGCGGCATGCTACGATTATTTCAAGTGGGGAGAGTATCTCCAGCCTACCGGGAATGATTTCGCTGAGGTCGGCTGGGGTGACCGCGACTATTACGGAGCGGCCATGGCCGTTTCCATCGGTGTGATCAACCGTTTCCCTAATGCCTATGCCGCAGCTTGGGGCTTCCCTGCTGAAGCGAATGCCTGGAAATCTACATTGAATGAGGCTTTCGGAGCTCAGCCTCGTGCCCAGATGAGCCTGCTGACGGAAAATGTCCATCGTGATGTCGATGTATTGATGGTCTATCCGATGAACCTGGTCGCCGTTGAAGAGCGTTTCGGAAGCTGGATGACTCAGTACGGTTATGCCAATTACCTGACGTCCGAGAAACTCGTTGAGTTGGGTGAGGTTACTTCGGAAGGCCAGATGAAAGTCTGTGCCAAGCAGTACGGTACTATTGCTGTGATGTTCGAGCCTCTGCCAAGCAAGGGCTTGCTTGACCTGCTTGACAAGTTTGCCAAGGCTGGAGGCAAGGTTATCTGGTTCAGTGCTCCGCCCCTTATCGATGGCGAAGGAAAGGATTGCTCGGCTCAGTGGAGTTCCCTGTTCGGAGTCAATTACACTTATGACACCTACATGGGAGAGATGGCTTCCGGCAAGATAGTAGATTTCTCCGGGAAACTTGAAAAGGTCCAGCCTCAGGTCATCCTGACTGATTTCCTTGTAGACCGTGTCTATCCTGTCAAGCCTCTTGGTGACACAAAGGTGGTTGCCACGGTTGACGGGCAGGATGTGGGAACCTTGCGCAAGGTGGGCAAGGGGGAGGCTTATTTCATGGGCTTCCGTCCCCGCGATGACCAGAGCGCCAGCCTTGGTTATGAGGCCAGGACCCTGTTCGAGATATTGTTCAATTGCGGGTCTTATCCTTCCAGTGGTAAGAACGGAGGAGTTTCCGACAACCCTGTTGTCGTGTCTCGTACCACTCCTTTCTTCGCCACGGGTTTCCCCAACGGGACAACCGCCCTTGTCAAACACTACCGTACGCATCGCGAGACTTGGGACGGTGGATTCTCCAGGGACAAAGCCAAGGATGATGCGGCTTTGGAAAAGAACCCCATGCCTTCTGATGAACTTGACATCAGGGACCTTTATGTCAATGGTCACAAGGTCTCATATCAGGGGAAGCGCAATGTCGCTTTCAATGCCGACAGCAATGGCCGTCTGATCGCTTTCAATGGCCGTGAGGGCTCTTCCATAGAACTGGACGGAGTCAAATATGTCCTGGCTGACAAGCCCGTTTCACTGGCCTTCGGTCCCGTAAAGGGGGATGCCGCCCACTATCGTG
>CADBMD010000019.1 GCA_902795735.1 uncultured Bacteroidia bacterium | reverse complement strand
GGTTCCGTAGCTCAGCTGGATAGAGCAACAGCCTTCTAAGCTGTGGGTCTTGGGTTCGAATCCCAACGGAATCACCTTCAGCACCAAAAACCGCCTCCAGGCCATCCCGGGGACGGTTTTGTTTATTCTTCTCTATTCCTGCGTACCAGTCCCCGCTCTCTCCGTCCGACTGTGGGCCGAAGCACACCCAGAAGCCCACCTTGGCATCGCGCAGCCACTCGGGTACACCGGGGTAGTTCTCTTCGATGCAAGTAAGTTTTGGTTTGTAGATTTCAAACAATTGAGTATTTTTGAATTTCGATAAATACTTGTCTCTGATAAAACAAACTAAAGCATCATGAATACTAAAATTGAAGAAATTGACGGGAAATATCTCGTCACTCTCGAGGGCGAAATGGACACCGTGGCTGCCATTGAATCCGAAGAAATCCTCAAGTCCCTGTACAAAACCGACGGCAAGGAAGTGATCATAGACTGCAACGGGCTGGAGTATATCGCTTCCAGTGGATTGCGCATCCTGCTGGGCATCCTGAAAGGAGCCAAGGCCAGCGGCAGCCGCGTCGTGATGCGTGGAGTGAACGATGACATAAAGAACGTCTTCAAGCTGACCGGTTTCATCTCCATTTTCGATTTCGAATAGCTTTCTTACAATAAAGGAAAAAATGAAAACAACCGCTCCTTTGACCAAAACGCAGATGGGTCTCTATGTGGAATGTGACAGCCACAAGGGCGAGGCCATCTACAACATTCCCTACATCTATGAGCTGGACGGAAGCCTAGATGGAGAGCGCCTCTGCCGGGCAATAGAGGCGGCTGTAGCTGTACATCCTGCGCTTTTCACTCGTTTTGAAATCAATGACGAGGGTGAGCCAAGGCAGACTGTCGATGACACCGAGACTTTTGCCGTGTCCGTGGAAGAGATTCAGGACATAGAGGCCGAAAAGACCAGTTTCATCCAGCCTTTCGACCTGCTGAAGGACCGCCTTTTCCGGATCCGCCTGCTTAAGGACAAGGAGCATTTCTACATATTGCAAGACACACATCACATCATCAGCGACGGCTCCTCCCGAAAAATCCTGCTTTCGGACATTGAGACGGCCTACAACGGAGGTATCCTTGAAACGGAACCCTTGACCCAGTCCGATGTTGCCCTTGCTGAGGAAGAACTGCGTAAAACCCCGGCTTTTGAAACCAGCAAACAATGGTACGCACAGAACTTCGACTGCAGCGACTGCTACTCGCCATTGCTGCCTGACCTGGAAGAGACTGAACCCAAGGAAGGCCGGATTACCCGTGCGCTGGCTGTGAATATGGACAAAGTTGAATCATGGTGCAAGGAAAAGGGAATCTTCAAAAGTACCTTCTTCACGGCAGCATACGCCTGCCTGCTTGCCAGGTTCAACAACGAAAGCGAAGTCCTTTTCGACACGGTCTATAACGGCCGAGCCGACAAGAAGCTTTCGCACACCATGGCCATGCTCGTACGGACATTTCCCGTCTATGCCAAATACACGGATGACACTACCGTTTTGGATTTCCTGAAAAGCCTTCAGGAACAGATGACGGGCTGCAGGCAGCATGAGGCTTATGCGTATTCCGACATGGTGACTGACCTTGGTGTCCAGGCCGCCACCCTTTTCGCATGGCATGGAACGCTGTTCGACAGCAAGACGTTCTGCGGCAAGCCGATGAATTCCACCAGGCTCAACAACAACACCAGAGAGGTTCCGATCTACTTAAAGGCTTACATAAAGGACGGACACGCCTGTATTGAGGCCGAATACGATGCAAGCCTTTATTCAGAAGAACTTGTCAACTCCTATCTCGAGAGTTATGAGGCGGTTGTAGAAGGGCTTCTCGCACAGGATTTTCTCTGCGGCATTGATGTCACTACTCCGAAGCAGATAGAAACGCTCGACAGCTTCAACCTCAACGACCGCCCCTACGACGACACTCAAACCATCGTCTCCCAGTTCCGCCGTCAGGCAAAGGAGACCCCTGAGAATATAGCCGTTGTCTACAAAGACAGGAAATACACCTACGCCGATGTGGATGACATCAGCGACCGCATAGCCGCTTGCATCGCCGCCAAAGGACTGGGGCAGGAGGACGTCGTGTCCGTACTGATTCCACGCTGCGAGTGGATGGCCATAGCATCCCTGGGCGTCCTCAAGGCCGGTTGTGCCTATCAGCCCCTTGATCCCACCTACCCGGCAGATCGTCTCAACTTCATGATGCAGGATGCCGGAGCAAAGCTGCTCATCTGCGATGACGAGCTGCGGAGCATAGTGAATCAGTACAAGGGCGATGTCCTTTCAACGAAGGGTCTGCTGCAGCTGCCCGCCTCAACATCCCATCCGAAGGGTCCGGATCCCGAAAGCCTTTTTATACTTCTCTACACCTCCGGCACTACGGGAGTCCCCAAAGGCTGCCAGCTGGAGCACAGGAACCTTGTTGCCTTCTGCAACTGGTACCAGCGCTACTACAACCTCAAGCCGGAACACAAGGTAGCGGCCTATGCCAGCTACGGCTTCGACGCCTGCATGATGGACATGTATCCCGCCCTGACCTGCGGTGCGGCAGTGTACATCATTCCGGAGGAAATCCGCCTGGACCTCATAGCTCTGAATGAATATTTCGAGAGTGAAGGAATCACACACTCATTCATGACCACTCAGGTAGGTTTCCAGTTTGCCTCGAACATCGAGAATCACTCCCTGCTGTATCTCTCCACAGGTGGCGAAAAATTGGCAAGCATCACTCCACCTGATGGTTACAAGTTCTACAACGGCTATGGACCTACGGAATGTACCATATTCACCACCACCTATCTGGTAGACAGGAAGCAGAAAGACATCCCCATCGGTTCGCCACTTGACAACATGAACCTATACATAGTCGACACCAAGGGCCATCGCCTTCCTGTCGGAGCCGCAGGTGAGCTTTGGGTGAGCGGTCCGCAGGTGAGCAGGGGCTACCTCAACCGGCCCGAAAAGACAGCCGAGGTTTACATCGACAATCCGTTCACGTCCGATCAAAAGTACGCCCGCATCTATCGCACCGGCGACATCGTACGTTACCTGCCCGATGGGAACATCAAGTTCGTAGGCAGACGCGACGGACAGGTGAAGATCCGCGGTTTCCGCATTGAACTGAAAGAAGTCGAGTCCATCATCCGCGAGTTCCCGGGCATCAAGGATGTCACCGTACAGGCTTATGACGACGAGGGTGGCAACGGAAAGTTCATCGCTGCCTATGTCGTCAGTGACCAGCAGGTTGACATCGAAGCTTTGGACAACTTCATCCTCGACCAGAAACCGCCTTACATGGTGCCTGCCGTGACGATGCAGATCGATGCGATTCCACTGAACCAGAACCAGAAAGTTAACAAGAGGGCTCTTCCGAAACCTGAAAGGAAGGCTATCTCCATGGAGGAATCGAATGTTCCTATGAATATCCTGGAAGAAGATCTGCACAAGATGATCGCCGGCATAGTGAACAGCGAAGAATTCGGTATAACCACCCCTCTGGGCTACGCCGGACTGACATCCATCTCTGCCATCAAACTGGCTGTCCTGGTGAACAAACGTTACGGAGTAGCGCTGGACTCCAAGGGCCTGGTGAAAAACGGCACTCTCCAAAGTATTGAGAACGAGATACTCAAGGCCGTCTTTTCTGCGAAGCCAATTGTTCCGGAGGGAACGGCTGGCAGAAGGGAAGCCTTGACTTCCGCCCCCTTGTCTTACGCCCAGACAGGCGTCTATTTCGAGTGCCTCAAGAATCCCACATCCACCATTTACAACATCCCTTATCTGCTGAGCTATCCTGCCGGCATCACTGCAGAAAAGCTAGCTGGGTGCGTAAAACAGGTTGTAGAGGTCCATCCAGAATTGAGTGTCCACTTCACAACCGAGGGAGACACCATCGTACAGACCCTCAACGACAGCGTACCCGTAGAAGTTCCGGTCACGAGGATGAGCGATGACGCTCTTAAGACCTACAAGGAAGAGTTCGTCCGTCCGTTCAACCTTCAGAAAGCACCGCTCTACCGCTTCGAGGTTGTTGAGACCGAAAGTGGGACACACCTTCTCATGGACATCCACCACCTCGTGTTCGACGGTGGTTCCGCTGACCTGGTAATCCGCCAGATAAACGCAGCGCTGGAAGGAAAGCCCGTGGAGAAGGAAAACTACACCTACCTGGACTTCGTCAACGACCAACAGAAGGCTGAGGACAGCGAATCCTTCAAGTCAGCAGCCGAGTTCTTTGCAGAAAAACTGCAAACATGTGAAGGGGCCAGCGAGATTCCTGCCGACCTCCCCAAGACCGATCAGCAAGGCTATATCGGCGAAGCACTCAGCCCAACCGATTTCGAAAGGGCTTCTGACTTCTGCCGCAGGCAGGAAATCACACCTGCTCACCTCTACCTGGCTGCAACAGCATACGTGGTTTCCCGCTATACCAACAATCGGGAAGTGTACCTGAGCACTATCAGTAGCGGACGCTCCAACCTGAAGATCGCCGATACCGCCGGAATGTTCGTCAACACACTTGCCTTAGGCCTTAAGATGGAAGATGTGACTGTCGGAGAATACTTGAGACAAGTGAGCGAAACATTCGAGCAGACCCTGCGCCACGAAGATTATCCCTTTGCCCGCATTGCCGCCGACTATGGTTTCCACCCAGCCATCTCCTTCGCCTACCAGGTTGGAGTTCTGGCTGAATATTCTGTTGACGGAAAGCCTGTAGGACAGGAACTCTTGGAACTGAACGTCCCTAAGTTCAAGATCAACATCAAGATAGAGCCACGTGGCATTCTAGTCCAATACGACGACTCTGTCTATGCTCCAGAAACGGCCAAGGGACTTGCAGAAAGCATAGCGGCCACGGTGGAGCATATCATATCCGCACCGGAAACCCGTCTTCGCGGACTATCCATTGTCAGCGCAGCTCAGGAAGAGGAACTGGGACACATCCGCCAAGTTGGCACTGGCGACTCCCCGTTCCGTCTGTTCTTCGACAGCATCGTCCATCATGCCTTGACACAGCCGGACAGCATGGCCCTCATCGCATGCGATGGCCGGTACACTTATCGTGAGTTCGACGAAGCGACTAACAGGATCGCCAATGCCCTCCGCAGCCGCGGTATCAAGGACGGAGACCGCGTCGCACTCCTGCTGCCACGCACAAGCCGGCTTATACTTTCAATGTTCGGAGTGCAGAAGGCTGGAGCAGCCTATATTCCTTGCGATCCGGAGTATCCAGCGGACCGAGTGAAACTTATCCTCGAAGACAGCGGTGCCAAACTGATCATCACCCCAGATGTTGCTGAGGAACTCCTGCAGTGCGAAGACACTACACAGCCTAAGACGGACATCGGGCCGGACGATCTGGCCTATCTCATCTACACCAGTGGTTCCACCGGCCGTCCAAAAGGTGTGATGCTGCGCCATGAAGGAATGTGCAACTACTCTACAGCGCTGCCTGCCAATGTCGAGGCCTATGCCGTAGCCAATGTCGCGAAAAGTGTCCTGGGGGTCACTACCATTTCATTCGACGCCTCTCTGCACGAAATCGCGATATCCCTGTTCAACGGACTCTGTCTGGTGCTTGCAAACGAAGAACAAACAAAGAACCCCCTGGAGATGGCCGCCCTCATACGCGAACACGGTATCGGCTATGTCTCCGCCACTCCATCGCAATGGCAGACATGGATTTACAGCAAGGATTTCGTTGAAGCAATCCGTACAGTACCGATCATCCGCTTCGGCGGTGAAAAACTGCCTGAGAGTTTGCTTCACCAAATGCAGCATCTCACTCCTTCACGTATCCTGAACACCTATGGACCTACGGAGACCACCGTATCTTCGAATATCCAGGAACTGACTAATGCAGAGCGTGTCACCGTCGGACATCCCCAGCTCAACGTCAAAGAATTCGTGGTTGACAGTGATGGAAATGAGCTGCCTGTCGGCGTCGTGGGAGAACTATATATCGGCGGCCGCGGCGTAGGACGAGGTTATAACAATCTTGACGACATGACACGTGAGCGGTTCATCGACTATCACGGCACACGTGTCTACAAATCCGGCGACTATGCAAAGTGGGCCCCTGACGGCGACGTCTTCATCCTTGGCCGCAAGGACCACCAGATAAAACTGCGTGGCCTGCGCATTGAACTGGGTGAGGTGGAAAATGTGATCGCTCGTGTGGAAGGAGTCAAGAACGTTGTTATCCTGATCCGCCAGATCGGAGGCAAGGAGCATCTTTGTGCGTACTTTACCGCAGACCGTCCAATCGATATCGTCGCAATGAAGGAGGAAATCTCCAGAAGCCTGACCCAGTACATGGTCCCTACCGCATATCTCCAGCTGGACAAGATGCCGATGACGCCTAACGGCAAGACCGACATCAAAGCCCTGCCCGAACCAGAGGTTGCAGTTTCAGGAGAATATGAAGCCCCTGCCAATGACACCGAGCGTATCTACTGCGACATATTCGCGGATATCCTTCAGATGGACAGAGTGGGTGCCACCGACAATTTCTTCGAACTCGGCGGTACGTCACTGGTCGTCACCCGTGTCATAATCGAGGCGGAGAAGGCTGGACTGAGAGTGTCCTACGGCGAGGTCTTCGCCAATCCCACACCTCGCCAGCTGGCCAGGCTGATCACAGGAGAAACCGCCGGAGCTGAAGACTCGGCAAAGGACGATCCCGTAGCATCCTACGACTACACCGCCATCGACGACCTGCTGCAGCGCAACACCCTGGGCTTTTTCCGTGCCGGCGAACGAAAGCCTCTTGGCGACGTCCTGATCACCGGATCCACGGGCTATCTGGGCATCCACATCCTGCGCGAGGTCATAGACAGCGATGCGCAGAACATCTACTGCATGGTGCGCGGGAAGACAAAGGAAGCCGCCGAGAGCCGTTTACGTACCTTGTTGTTCTACTACTTCTCGAAGTCATTCAAGGAACTGTTCGGTAAACGCCTCCACATAGTTCTGGGTGATGTAACTCAAGACCTCGACGAGAACCTTAAGGTAGATACTGTTTTCAACTGCGCAGCAATAGTCAAGCATTTCTCCGAAGGAACCGAGATAGAGGACGTAAACATCGGAGGCGCCCAGCGGTGTGTTGATTTCTGTATCAAGACAGGCGCACGCCTCATCCATGTCTCAACGGCCAGCACCCGCGGCATGTGGGTTGGAGAGTTCAAGGATGACATCTACAACGAGAAGCGGCTGTACATGGGACAATATTTGGGTAACCAGTACATATGGTCCAAATTCATGTCAGAACGGGTGGTACTTGAAGCCGTCGCCGAGCGCGGACTGGATGCCAAGATAATGCGCGTAGGCAATCTTGCCGCCCGCAGCACCGACGGCGAGTTCCAGGCCAACTTCAGCACCAACTCCTTCATGGGCCGCATCCGTATCTACAACATGCTGGGCTGCTGTCCGTACGCCCTGCGGAACAAGAAAGTAGAGTTCTCACCCATCAACGAAGTCGCCAAGGCCATCGTGCTGCTGTCGACCACTCCAAAGGAGTGCACCGTGTTCCATCCCTACAACATCCATGGACAGTTCCTGGGCGATGTCCTTTCGGAACTTTCCACCGTGGGTAAAGGAATACGTTTCGTGGAGCAGGAGGAGTTCCAGGAAGCTATGGACCAAGCGGGGCAGGATCCACAGAAAGCAAAGCAGATGGCTGCGCTCCTGGCATACAAAGACATGGGGCACGGCCAGAAGACAAGCGATGTCCAGAGGGATAACGACTTCACGACACAGGTGCTTTACCGTCTGGGCTTTTCATGGAGTCCTACATCATGGGACTACGTGGAGCGCATGCTCACTACCATCGGCGGCTTCGGATTCTTCGAACAATAGGAATTAAGCTACATGGACAAGGAAGGAAAAGCATCGTTTGACAAACAATTCAGGCGTTTCCTGTGGTCCTCCATCCTGATCGCCCTATCAGGTTGCCTGGGCAACGTCGTGGACGGCATCATAGTGGGCAACCTGATAGGTGAAGACGGAGTCAGCGCCATCAACATCTCAAAACCCGTAGTGCAGTTCATGTTCACCCTCAGCATGCTGCTCTCTACAGGAGCAGGCATGCTGGTGGGGATCCAGCTCGGACGGAAGAACGAGAACAAGGCAGCCTACATATTCACACTATCCGTGGTTGCCTCCCTGTCAGTCGGTTTACTGATGACTTTGTGCGGCTTGTTCTTCCCCGACACCATCACCGGATGGCTATGCAAGAACGAACTGTTGTACCAACCGACGTTCGACTACCTTAGGGTCATGCTGCTTGGCGCACCCTTTTTCATGATGATGTGGGCCCTCAGCACCATGGTCGGTGTCGACGGCAGTCCCAGGCTGGTGTCCATTGCCATCCTCATAGACAATGCAGTCAACCTGACGCTTGACATCGTGTTTATCAAACTACTTGGGAAAGGCATTGCAGGTTCTTCGATGGCAACCATCGTAGGCCATGCTGTCGGGATTGCCTTCATGTGCCGGCATTTCTTCTACAAAGACAACCATCTACGTCCCGTGTGGAAGGATCTGGAGATGAAGGCTCGGACCGCCTCAGCACAAATCATCTCCCAGGGAGCGCCCCTGGCCATTGCCTCCATCTGCCTGACACTGCTCCTTTTCTCAGCCAACAGGATCGTGCTGGGAACGCAGGGACGAACCGGCATCTTCGCCTTTGCACTATGCATGAACCTGCTGCAGATTTACAATCTCTTCCTCGCAGGTGTATGCCGCACCATCCAGTCCCTGGGTGCCATCCAGGTTGGGAAAGGAGACACCGATGCTTTCCTCCACGTGTTACGCAAGTCGTTCAGGTTCATTACTATCGCCATGATCGCCACTTGCGCTTTCGTCTGGGTGGATCCTGGAGCAATAGCCGCCCTTTTCGGTTGCGACGAGCCCGATCTGCTGGAGGCTTCCAAGCACGCTCTGCGGATATTCGCAATCAGTTTCATCCCTTTCTGCTATATCTATGTGATCATGATAGTGTACAAGCTCTATGGTTATCACAAGATGGCCCTGTTCATCTCGTTCGCCCTTTCGCTCACTGTCATTCCCGTCCTCTGGTTCGTCGCACACCGCTTCCCCGGCATGATCTGGTACAGCTACCTCTTCGCCTACCTGATCGAGGCCTTGCTCATAGTCCTGTTCCACCGCTTGGGACATGTCAGGCTGGAATTGCAGCCCACCACCCGTGATCTGGCTTAACGACCATATCGGACAACTGGACATTCAGGCTGCCCTGCTCAAGGTAAGCAGGCAGCGTGTTGAATATTCCATGAGATACATTCATGACCGCGACAGACGGCTTTCGCTAGCCGTCTACCTGTTGCTGCAGGAGGCATTAAGGAAGGAATACGGCATTATGGACACCCCTGAATTCGTCTTCGGCCCGCACGGGAAGCCTATGCTTAAGGGATATCCATGGATCCATTTCAATCTGAGCCACTGTCGCGAAGCGGCCTTGTGCGTTGTAGATGGATCTCCTTTGGGATGCGATGTGGAAAGCGTCCCGGAAGAGCTGGACATGGAAGTCTGCCAACATTGCTTCAATGATGAAGAGATCGCAGGAATCCTGGCTTCAGACAATCCAAGACAATCTTTCGCCCGTCTGTGGACCATGAAGGAAGCCTTCCTGAAATACACCGGCGAGGGTATCAGCGAAAGGCTCCCGAAGTTGCTGACAACTCCGGAAGCCTCCCAGGTAAGTTTCCGAACCCGCATCGGAAGGGACGGAACGTACGTCTACACAATCTGCCAGGCTACAGATCGTCGATAGGGTTGCTCCCTGTCGGAACAGGAAGGCTCGCGACAGCCTGGTTTGAATATTTCAGGATCACATGCCAGGAAGACTGTTCCTTGACATCCGCATCCAGAGTGATGGTACCGTTGGGAAGACTGTACGTGGCGACATTGCTTCCTGATGAAACCTTGGGCTCGATGCCGTATTTCTGGGTCAGCGAAGCCTGAAGGTTGTCATAGGACTTCTCCAGTGAGTCCCAGTCTGAAATCGTCGGGAAATCCACGCGTACCCCCGTCACAGGATTGTTCCCGACAAGGGTCACCTTGCAATTGCCATAACCGGCGAAATCCCCGACATAGACTCCGTTCCCGGAATTCCGGAATCCCGCCCGTACCAACTTCGTTCCGAATTCAGAAGAAGTCCCTGTGATAGGGATTCCTTTGAAAGAAAGAGGGTTGTCTGAAGAGACAGTAGTGGTTGTGGATGAAGTAGAGGACTGGTCCTTCTTCCCTATCCCGAGTTTTTTCTCAAGTTCCTTCGAGATGTCCTTCAAGCTCTTGTCTATGTCATCGTTTTCAGTGGCAGGGTCATTCTTTTTCTGGCCGAACCAGCCGCCGGATTCCTCGGTGGAAGAGCTTTCGCCGGTTCCTCCCGGGAGCGATATCACGCTGCCAAGGTTCCCAGAGCATAGCTTCACAAGAAGGAGAACTATTATAACGCCTATTGCTAGCCTGACAAGTTTTTTCATACTAAACTTATTTTTCGTTAAAAAGGCTTAATCCTGTCCATCAAGGTACTCTATGAGTTTCTCGTAGAAGGGCTGTATGACCACCGTTCCGGTGCTGTGCTCTTCATAGGCCTTCTTTTCGACCTCGCTCATCCTGGCACTCTCGAGGACCTGCTTGAAAGCAACCTTGTCGGTTCCCTTGCTAAGGCGCAGGGCATCAAGGGCCTTGCGGCATCTTGAAGCCTGGGCGCCGAACTGCTCGAGCCAGGGACGAAGTTCCTTGAGAAGCATCCCAGGGCAGGCTTTCTCCATTCGGGCGGGTACAGTTTCCATCCTCAGGAACTCATCGTAAAGATTGTTGAACTGTTCGGCTGTGTAGTTGGCCGGATCAAGGACTTCCGTCTCCCATGACTCGGCACGGCGGAACCTCGGACCAGCATCGCAGTTGTGGATCGCAAACAGGCGGAATGCCTCGGGATCATCGGGAACCAGGGCCTCAAGAGCCCTCTCCCAGCTGTCCAAGGGATTGTAGCCGGAAGGATTCCACGTGTAGTCGGCAACACTGTAGATAGCGACCTTGGAAGCTTCACCATGCTCCATCGGATTGGTAAGGAGTCCGGACAGTTCCTTGGATGTCAGGTCTGTGTCGAATCCATAGGACGGCCCCATAAGGATATGGGGAAGGATGTAGTCCGAGACAGGGAAATTCCACCAGAACAACGCGGGACGGCGAGTACGGCTGTCGATATATTCAAGGGTGCTCCTGGTAACATGCGACATCACCTGGTCGCCAGTCCAGAAAATCTTGTAGGCGGGATCGAGGGAATGCCCGAAGATGGCAAGCGCTCCATCCTCGCCGGGTTTCGAGCGGGCCTTGGCATATTCAGTGGGGCAAAGGATCAACTGGGAAATGTCCTTGTGGGCTTTCATCAGGTCCTTCTTCAATGTGGTCAGCCAGTCTGCCTGCTTGTGAGCATCGGCTCCGTCTCCCTTTATGTCGTCAAAGAATATGGCGAATGACCTGACGCCGATGGCATACATAGCGTCGAACTTCCTGAGGATGTTCGCATAGTCCTCATCATCCCAACGGATGTCTCCTCCGGGGTGGATGGCCCATGCAAATTCCACCATGTTTTCCTTGCAGGCCTTGACGAGCTCGGCAATCTTTGCTGCCTCATCGGCAGGATAAGGCTCTCTCCAGCTGGGGGTCCTGTGATAGGGATCGTCCTTAGGACCATAGACATATAGGTTCATCTTGTTACGGCCCATGAAATCTATCAGGTCAAGACGGACTTCATGCGGCCATGGCGGTCCGTAAAAACCTTCGATGACTCCGCGCAGGGGAAGTGTAGGCTTGTCGAAGATGGTCATGACGGGGAGGTTGCCTCCTTTCTTGTTTTCGATGACCTGACGCAAAGTCTGCAGGCCATAGAAGACACCGGCTTTGTCATAGCCTGTAATCTCCACGGAATTGGCACCGATGGAAAGACGGAAAGCACCGGACACGGCGTCCATGCCGAGTTTTGAAAAATATTTCGAAGAAGAATTGACTTTCAGCGTCAAAGGCGTCCCGGTCGTTCCGGCAGGAATGAACTTGGCCAAATGGAAGAGTTTCTTGTCTCCCTTGAAAATGAAGGTCCCGTCAGCAGCGGGTCCAGAATCAGAGGAAACCGAGACTCTGAACGGAGTGGGGTTCAAAACCATGCCTTGATGATCGATCTTGCTTCCGGGAACCGGAGGTGCGACATCCCCTATCTGCGCCGACATCAAGGTGCAGGAAAGAATCCCGGCTACGAGTAAAAAGGTCTTGATTTTCATAAAAAAGAATTTGTCTTGGTGTTTCTAAATCAGAGTGAATATACAAAAAATCACTATATTCACCAACAAATTGCAACCTCATGTACTCT
Source organism: uncultured Bacteroidia bacterium (assembly GCA_902795735.1). GTDB lineage: Bacteria > Bacteroidota > Bacteroidia > Bacteroidales > UBA932 > Cryptobacteroides. The sequence continues at coordinate 30,307 of CADBMD010000019.1, read as the reverse complement.
TTTACACAAGACGGAGACAAATTCGTCGTCAGCATTGACAATCATCAGGAACTGGCCGGAGCGATTGCAGCCTTCTGCAAGGAGCAGGGCATCCTGGCTGGAGAAATAAGCGGAATAGGAGCCGTGAACACGGCTACCCTCAGGTTCCTCGATCCTGGCACCAAACGTTACGTGGACAAGACCTTCGACGAACAGATGGAGATTTCCAGCCTGGTCGGAAACATCTCAGAAAAGGATGGCAACGTTTACCTTCACCTGCATGCCAATTTCGGACGCAGGGACTACACAGTCATCGGCGGACACCTGCTCTGCGCAACGATCAACGGCGCCTGCGAGCTGGTTGTCACACGGTTCCATTGCAAGATGGGCCGACATTTCGATGAAGAAACCGGATTGAATCTCTACACGCTTTAAAGACACTGACATGACAACTGACGACATCAACATAATCCATTGCTCGATAGATGATGTTGGCAAATGCCTGCCAGAACTGCCAGTGTACATTATCTGTGACAGAAATGTCAAGGACATCGCCTTGAAGACGGGAGTCAAGCCAAGGGCCACCCTTGAAATCGAAGCATCGGAAAACAATAAGACCATCAGCACGATCGAAAAGATTAACCGCTGGCTGATGGACAACGGCGCTGACAGAAACGCCCTGATCCTCGGGATCGGCGGCGGAATAACCACCGACATGGTCGGCTTTGCTGCTTCCGTGTACAAGAGGGGGGTAAGGTTTGCCTTCCTTCCTACAACGCTCCTTTCGCAGGTTGATGCTGCCATAGGTGGCAAGAACGGAGTCAACCTGGACTCTTACAAGAACATCATCGGAGTCTTCAGGCAGCCGGAAGCCACATTCATCTGCCATGAGGCCCTTCGCGGCCTGCCTTTTTCGGAATTGGTTTCCGGTTCAGCAGAATTACTCAAGACATTCATAATCAAAAACAAGGACAAGAACTATGAAAAAGCCGTCAGGTTGTTTTCATCCATGGATCCTTCAAAAGACGATGCCTTGATGGAGCACTCCGGCATCCTGGGTGACCTGGTGACCCAGGCTGCCAAGGTCAAAGCCTGGATTGCAGGACACGATCCACAAGAAAAAGGGGAGCGCATGGTTCTTAACCTGGGCCACACCTTTGCCCATGCCATCGAAAAGCTGTCTGAAGAGAAAATCAGCCACGGTCAAGCCGTTGCGATGGGCATCATACTGGCCGCGAAACTCTCCGAGAGGCTCGGAACCGCCAAGCATGGCTTCTGTGCAAGGCTGGAGTCTGATTTCCGCGCCTGTGGATTGGAAACGGACTGTCCTTTCCCTATCCATGACCTGGCAGTTGCAATGACCAAAGACAAAAAGGCGGAAAGCGGAATAATCCATTTCATTCTGCCACTTAGAATAGGCCGGGTGGAGATCAGGGACATAAGGCCCGAAGATGTCGTCCGGCTGCTCGAAAACTAACTTGGACTGACCGTTATGATCTGCGTCACAATCCAGAACAAGAACCTCGAGGAAATCTTCAACCTCCTGGACAACAGCAATCCGACCATCCAGATGGCCGAAATCAGGCTGGACAGCTGCCCTCTCGGCAAGGAAGAGATCCAGGAACTGTTTTCATCCTCCGACACCCCGCTTGTGGCAACATGCAGGACTCCGGACCATGGCAGATGGGAAGAATCCGAAGAAAAGCTTCAGACTGCCATTGAAGCCGGAGCAGCTTTCGCCGACCTGGAAATAGAAGCCCCCAAAGAGGTGGGGAAGCGGCTGAGAAGGTCTTGCAATGAATATGGCACCACAATGATCCGCTCTTGTCATTTCTTTGACGGAACTCCCGATGCCGAAACACTTGCTTCAACTTTTGAAAGATGCAGGAAATTCGGTGGGGAAATCGTGAAGATCGTCGTAATGGCAGCATCCGAAGATGACTCCAAGAGAATCCTGTCTCTTTATGACCAAGTGGAAAGCCGCAGTCTGGTGGCCTTTGCCATGGGTGAACATGGAAAAGACTCCAGGCTTGAATGTTTGTCAAAAGGAGCACCTTTCACTTATGCGGCACTGTCCGTAGAAGAAAGCGCAGCCCCTGGGCAATGGCCTTATGACGTCATGTCGAAAGTCCTTTACGGAGACCGCCGGCTCCTGGATGGAAGCAATGTCGTTGAAATGCCATCTTCAAAGAGTTTTGCCCAAAGAGCAATCATGGCGGCAGCCTTGGCTGATGGAAACCAAGCGAGTACCACTCTCCATGGATACTCTCCCTGCGGTGACAACGAGGCCGCCCTTGAAGTGGCCAGGTCGCTCGGTGTCGAAGTTACCCTGGAAGGCAGCACAATTACCCTCGCAAAGAAGCAGGTGCTGTCGAGATGGGATCAGGAAGGATTCCATGTCGGAGAATCCGGACTGCTGACAAGGCTCATGATTCCACTGATTGCAGCAAAACAATCTCCTGGCAAAAAAACCCTTGTCACAGGTGAAGGAACACTTCCCGGACGTCCCCTGAAGGGGGCTTCAGAAATCATGGCCAGGTTCGGAACCGTCCTACGCTCAGAGAGTTCCAACAGCGACGGCAGCATAAAGGTGCCTCTTACGGTCCAGGGTCCCCTTCTTCCCGGGAAAAGCGACATCTCGGGAAAAGACGGCTCCCAGCTTATCTCAGGACTGCTGATGGCCCTCCCCTTGTTGAATGAAGACTCCATAATCCATGTACACGACCCTAAAAGCATTCCGTACATGTTCATCACCGTCGACGTGCTTAAGAAATTCGGAATAAGGATCGGCAGCGAGATGGAAGGCGATGAGGAATTCATGGAGACTCAGGACTGGGGACTATGTTCCGGGATAACCTTCAAGATAAAAGGAGGACAAAAATATTCCCCGGCCACCTTCGATATTGAAGGGGACTGGAGCGCCGCCGCCAACTTCCTGGTCGCGGGAGCAGTATTCGGGAAGGTTCAGTTGTCCGGACTGGACACCTCTTCCCTTCAGGCGGACATCTCGATCATGGACATCCTGATGGACGCTGGAGCAAGCCTGTCCCAGATGGACGACACTTCCGTCATCACCGCCCAACGGTCCCCGCTACGTGCCTTCGAGACAGATCTTAACAATTGTCCGGACCTTTTCCCAATCGTTTCCGTACTGGCTGCATTCTGCAACGGAACCAGCAGGATAAAGGGATTGAAAAGGCTTGCCGGAAAAGAGAGCGACCGGGGCAAGGCTATCCTCGGAATGCTATTGAAAATGGGAGTGGAAGCACAAGCCCAGGGTGATGAACTGACGGTGGAAGGGCACACATTGGAATCACGGCTCCTGAACGGTACCTTGCTGAACGGCGGTGAATATTCATCCTCGAATGATCACAGGATGGCCATGGCCCTGACTGTCGCATCACTTGGCGCCGACGGCCCTGTCGTTATCGACGACACTGCCTGTGTCGCCAAATCCTTCCCTGCCTTCTTCGAAACCTGGAAGGCTGTCAGTTCTCCTGTGGTTCTTCCCTGAAAGAAAGGTTGATTCCCGAAGAATTCCTCATCGTCCTGCTTATGCGGTGACGGTCAGTCCTGACACGTCCCTTGACAAATTCGGGAATATTGTAAGAGAACATCAAGTCGCCATAGTACTTCCTGGGATTCCTCTGAGGAAGAAGGAACGGCTTGTGTCCGTGGCCATCTTCATCGATGAAGGTCATGTACAGACGGGTGTAAAGGCCGTCGATGCGCCTGCTTGAAAAGACCAGGAACCGGCTGTTTGAACTCCAGGAATGGTAACTGTCAACCCCTGGAGCATTGACCTTGTCCAAAGGACGCACGGAACCTCCCGGAAGGTCGATGGCATAAAGGTCTGAATCCTTATGCCAGATGGAGAAATTGCCGAAAGCATGCTTGGTGAAGACCAAGGTCTTCCCATCCGGAGAAATCCTCGGGAACGACACGCTTGCAGAATCTCCTGCATGGAAAAGGGTATCAATCCTGGAACCCACCTTGCCGGAAACCGGATCGAAGTCCACCCTGCAGAGATTGTAATGCGCCTTGCGGTAGCCTTCGGGCATCTGGTCCACAGCAGGAGACGAACAGAAATAAAGGCTTTTCCCGTCGGGTGAAAAAGCAGGGAAGGTCTCGAATGCATCTTCCCGCATCAGTTCCGGATTGGAAAATACCTGCATGGTCTCGGTGTCCAACACGACGACATCAGAAGCCGAATCAAACACTTCTATCCTGTCCGGATCCGCGGCATGGAACGACTGGGAGGTCTTGTTGACAGAAAAGGCTATGTAGCGTCCTTCTGGATGCCAATAGGGGTAGACAAGATTGGAGATGGTCCTGTCTGTCTTGGTGTTAAGTTTCTCGACTTTCCGCCCGTCCATGAAAACCGTGCCACCATGCTGCGCCCTCATGTGGAAAACCATCCTGGAGGGATCCTGCATCCTGAATGAGTGGCAGTTCACGCAATTATTGTCCGAAAGCTTGTTCTCATAGACCGGAGTCTGCCTGAAACTGGTAATGTCCCTTTGATAAAGACCCATCTTGTTCCACAGGCCATATCCTGGAGCTATGAGACGGTAGGCGACCAAGGGATCGGCCTCATATTCACTGACATGCACTTTGAATGGGGAATATGAGACCCATGATCCGTTGCGCTCAACCATGACCTTGAACTCCAAGCTTGAGCCCTTGGAAGTGGCGAGCGCTTTTTTCCAGGGGTGCACAGGTATCCTGAAACCGCCTTCCCCAGACTTTACCGCAATCTTTCCTCCTTTGTAGGATATTTCCAGGAAGGCCTTTTCTCCATCCACATTGAAATCAAGAGGAGCGATGTTGCAGGGGACGGTTACTTCAGAATAGTCCGGGAACATTCCTTCGGGAAGACCTTCGATCTCTCCCGACGAGGTAATGCCGGCAGAACATGAAACCAAAGAGAGAATGGCCACGATAAAGCCTATCCTGATACATTTGTTCAAACCTGTCATGCCATCAAATCTTTTGGAACATGAAATAATACCAGAAAGTGTCCGAGAAGGATTTCAGGCCTGTGACCGGATCTCCGTTGTTGGCCCCCAGTTCAAGGAACTTCTTCTTGAAAGCCTTGTAGCGGGTGAAAACAGTTTCCGTGACGCCATGCTCCCTGCAATAGTTCTCATCTTCTTCAGCATAGACCAGGACTGCTTCTTGGAGATGCACATTGAGATTGCCCTGCCCATCATAAGCCTTCGGATCGGTTTCTATATATTCCTTGATCCCTTCCATGTCCTTGGCAAGAAGCATGAAGGCAAGATAGTAATCCCTGGCGGCGACATCCTCGGGGTTGGCTTCATGGATAAGTTCCAAGTCCCTGTGTGAATCCATTCCTACGAAATGGTCTTCTTTTATGATGCAACGTCTCAACCTCCCAAGCTCGGGGTCTGAAAGTATGGCTTCGTCATCTCCAAGGAAACGGCGCATCAAAGACGCTTCTTTCTTGTACCCCCAGGTCTTTTCCATGGTGGAAATGTACTTTTCAGCCACGCCATAGGCTCCCATGACGATGTTGGTCCTGATCAGTCTCATCATCATGGGCGGACAGCCGAAACGGACTCCGACGCTGGAATCGAAAGCCATGTTCTGGGAGTGTGCGACATTCCCCATCTGGTAGTACAGGTCGCTGTCAAGGATAGTCACATCCGTATTCTGCAAGCTATGTTCGTCTTGGGCAATCAGGGACATGATCCCGCTCTGCGGAAAGTCGAAAAGGCGGTCAAGCAGTTGACCCTTATGTGACAATGCCAGGTTGCGGACATTCATCATAAGGTAGTTCCTATGACTCGAAGTTCGGTCCGAAATGATTGAATCCCAGTCTCCTACATTCTCATAATGATTAAGGCGGAGCATGTCGTAGTCTTTCCTGTCGATGTGTTTGGGAATCCTGAGCAAGGCGGCCAAGGACAAGACCATTGCCAAGCACATCAGTATCTTCCTGGCGAACTGTCCTTTCAAACCCTTGGAGAGGATTTGGAAAAGAAGGACCAGCGGCAAGGCTATCCAGGATGAATAGATGTAGAAGCCTGGATGAAGGAGCTGTTCATAGTAATAATCCTGAAGGAGGGACATCCGCATTTCCTGGATGGCGCCAAGCCTGACCGAAATCCAGGAACAAGCAAGGACGGCTACGACAGGAACGAAAGCAAAGAACCATTTCCGGTTCCTGGACACGGCTTCAAGGACAAGGACACAGACTGAGAACAAAAGGGCCACGGGCCCCGCGATCCAATAGAGCAAAACAGAAAGGACCGTACCCCACAAAAACTTACACGAGGGTCCTCTTTCAGAAAGGAATCTTGAATATATCCAGAAAAACAAAACGGCAAGGAAGAAGGCTATGTAGCCTTGATAGAGATACATGAGGTCGCTCAAGGCTCCCTGCTGCAAAATAACCGGCAGGAAACTCAGAGGGGAAACCTCCACCAGTGCTCCTTTCTTCCTTACGGAGTCCCAAGAAAGAATAGCTGCAAGAAGACCAATGGCCGCAGTAAGGACAGCCCCCATCGAAGGAACCTTGAAAAACTGGACAAGGAACATGGACAAGACAAGGGCAAGTCCGCCAATGCTTCCTGACTTTGAAAGAATATCCTGCCAGTCAAACAAGAAAAGCTGGTTTTGCTCGCGATAAAAGAAGTTGAATTCCAGCCATCTGTCCAGCATGATGCAAGAAACTGCCGCAGTTGCAATGGCAAACACTACAGCAGCCAATTTATACAAGCCGTTCTTATTGATGGTCATGGTATAAATATAAGCTATTTTTTGTAAAGAGCGAACACTGAAGACCCAGAACCAGACATGGCAGAATAGACGGCGCCTGAATCATAAAGAGACTCTTTTATCGCTTCAAGTTCAGGATGCAGGGCGAAAACCGTCTTCTCAAAATCATTCACGACGCGTCCTTTCCACTGCTCGACAGGCAATTTCAGAGAATCTTTCAGATCGCCGGTTGCGCCAGCCTCCGTACACCGCGGTGCTATTCCCCGGTAAGCCTCTGCCGTTGAGACAGAAACACCTTCCGGAACCAGTACCTTGAGATCATAGCCGGACAGGTCCAGGTCGAATGGCTCAAGGATCTCGCCCCTCCCGGTCCCGAACATCGGCCGGTTCCAGATGAAAAAGGAACAGTCGCTCCCCAAGCGGGAGGCATATTCAGAGAGCCTGCTGGTGGAAAGCCCAAGTGAAAAGAGTTCATTCAGGGCCTTGAGGGTGAATGCTGCGTCGGCGGAACCTCCACCAAGCCCGGCACCGACCGGGACTGTCTTTTCCAGGAATATCTTGACGGGAGGAAGATCGAAATCCTCTGCCAGGAGCAAATAAGCTTTCGCGCAAAGGTCTGACAAAGGGTTCCAATCAACTCCTTCGGCCCTGGCGATGGTTATCATCAGCCGTCCGTCTTCACTGATGCCTTGGACCAGGGTGTCTGGCTGGTAACGGGCGAAAAGGGATGCCGAGGTTCGGCTGTAGTCGTCGCCGGATATTATTTCAAGAGTGTCTGAGAATTCGTTGCAAGGCACGAAAAGTGTCTCGATGTCATGGTAGCCGTCAGGACGCTTTCTCATGACATTCAGTCCGAAATTCAACTTGACATTTGTCCGGAGTACCATCTTTATCTGTCTGCGAGTGAGCGTATGGCTGCCTCGATCCGGGTGGCAAGGCCTTCATCTTCCAAGCCATCCAGGACCGGTGCCACGAATGAGATCATCTGCAGGACCCTGGCTTCTCCTTCGGGGATTCCCCGGGACCTCATGTAGAACTGCTCGTCTTCATTGAGCTTTCCGACCGTGGCCCCATGGGAGCAACGGACATCGTCGGCATAGATTTCCAGCTGGGGCTTGGTGTTGACCTTGGCCTGGTCTGAAAGTACTATGTTATGGTTTTCCTGATAGGCTTCCGTCCGTTGCGCATCGGGTGCCACGATTATCTTCCCGAAGAAGGCACATTTGGCCGAACCCGATGCCAGGCCGTTGAAAAGCTGGTGTGAAACGCAGCCTTGCACCCTATGATGTACGGTTACATCGAAAGTTACTTCGTCGGTTCCTGAACAAAGGTACAATCCTTTCAGGTTGACTTCTGCTTCCGGCCCTGTTATGTCCACAGTCACGGGAATATTCGCAGTGATTCCGGGCAGTACGACGATGGTGACATCGAGTTTCGCTCCGGCTCCAACCACGAAATTGGCTGGAACCGGAGTCTGTAGATAGACTTCCTTGAACTCGCCCTCATCTACGAAAACCGCCTCTGGAGCAGCTGTTGCGGCATCAGGCCACGGCTGAGTCCATTCTCGCTTCGCTGCGGCTGAGTACGGCCTAAGCCCTGATGCCGCAACAGGTCTTGACGGGACCGGTGTAGGGACATAGTTGCCGTGATCGATAATCTTGTCAGAACTGTTCGAAGCCATCTTTTTCAATCGCATCTATAAGTTCATCCCCTCCTTCAGCCACGATACGCCCGGCTTTCAAGACATGCACCCTGTCAGGGCGGACATATTCAAGGAGCTTCTGGTAATGGGTTATGACAATGGCTGACTTCTGGGGAGTATGCAGGGCATTCACTCCGTCTGCAACGATCTTGAGGGCATCCACGTCAAGTCCGCTGTCGGTCTCGTCAAGGATGGCCAGCACCGGGTCGAGCATGGCCATCTGGAAGATCTCATTGCGCTTCTTCTCTCCTCCAGAAAAACCGACGTTCACTTCCCTCTTTGAGAATTCGCCCTTCATCTGCACAAGCGCCATCTTCTCCTTCATCATTTTCAGGAACTCGCCACCCTTCATGGGTTCAAGACCTTGGGCCTTCCGCTTGGAATTGATTGCCGTCTTCATGAAATTGGTTATGGAGACCCCCGGAATCTCGATAGGATACTGGAAAGAAAGGAATACTCCGGCCCAGGAGCGTTCCTCCGGCTTCATGGCCAGGAGGTCCCGCCCCATGAACTCTATGGAACCCGATGTGACCTCGTAGCCCGGTTTCCCGGTCAAGACTGCAGACAAAGTGCTTTTTCCTGCACCGTTAGGACCCATTATGGCATGGATCTCTCCCTGGCCGATTTCAAGATCGATCCCCTGCAGGATCTCCTTGTCTGCCACTGCAACGTGCAGGTCTGTTATCTTTAAGAATGACATATCTGATTATCCTGTTTCTTTACATTGATTATTTCCCGTCACGGTAGAGTTTGAACCAAGTCCAGAGGGACCAGATCCCGTTGATTAGGTAAAGGGCGCTCACGATCGGCATGAACACCAGCCCGGCACTGAGGTACAGAGTGATGTTGGCTACATTGACCACGAGCCAGACTATCCAACAGTCCCATTTCTTCTGGGCGGAGAGGAACTGCGCCAGAAGGGTAAGCATAAGCACGAAAGAATCGAGCCAAGGGGTCGGATCGGGACTGAATGTCCCCACTCCCCAATTCGTTCCGAGCTGGCTGAGGACATATCCCCAGACGGCTCCTGCAGCCACCACTATCGTAAGGGCCATGCACCAGCCTTTCATCGAAAGGCGGCTTACCTTGAGGGCCGAAGCATCCCCTGCGCTTTTTTCATCCTCCTTGGGGTGAGTCCATCTCCAGTGACCGAATGCATTGATTGCGAAAGCGATAGGCTGAAGCAGACATGCTGAATACAGATGCCTTTGCCAGAAAAGAAGGAAAAGAAGGATGTTGTACAAGTAGCCGACCCAGAAGTTGTACTTGTTGTTCCGGCCAGCCATTACCACACAGGTCAATCCTGCAATGACACCTATCAGTTCGAGCCAGCTGACTCCGGCTCCGCCCATGGTGAAGGCGATGTTGTCTATATCAAAAAAGTTCATCATCCAACCGATCCTTCAAGTGAAACCTGGAGAAGCTTCGTAGCTTCGACCGCGAACTCCATCGGCAGCCGCGAGAGCACTTCGTGCGCATAGCCGTTTACGATCAGGCCTACTGCATCTTCAGCGTCAAGACCTCTCTGGTTGCAATAGAAAAGCTGTTCATCGCTTATCTTCGAGGTCGTAGCTTCATGCTCCACGATAGCGGTAGGATTGTAGCTGAGGATGTCCGGGAATGTGTGGGCTCCGCAACGAGACCCAATCAGAAGGCTGTCGCACTGGGAATAATTCCTGGCCCCTTCCGCCCCTGCGTTCATCCTGACCAGTCCCCTGTAGCTGTTCTGGCTCTTTCCCGCAGAGATACCCTTGCTCACTATACGGCTCTTTGTACCTCTCCCGATGTGGATCATCTTCGTGCCTGTGTCTGCCTGCTGGCAGTTGTTGGTCACTGCCACGGAATAGAATTCGGAAGACGAGTAATCTCCTTTCAAGATTGTGGAAGGATATTTCCACGTTATCGCAGAACCAGTCTCCACCTGGGTCCAGCTCAGATGTGACCCGCTTCCCTTGCAGATGCCCCTCTTGGTGACCAGGTTCAGGATTCCTCCCCGTCCCTGGGCATCACCTGGGTACCAGTTCTGCACAGTGGAATACTTCACGTCCGCGTCCTTCTCGACAATGATCTCAACTACAGCTGCATGAAGCTGGTTCTCATCCCGCATCGGAGCCGTACAACCCTCCATGTAGCTGAGAGATGAGCCTTCGTCAGCGACTATCAGCGTCCTCTCGAACTGCCCTGTTCCTGCGGCGTTGATCCTGAAATAGCTTGAAAGTTCCATAGGGCATTTCACGCCTTTGGGAATATAGCAGAAACTACCGTCGCTGAAAACAGCAGAGTTGAGCGCCGCAAAGAAATTGTCACCGGAAGGCACTACCGAGGCAAGGTATTTCCGAACAAGGTCCGGGTGCTCCCTGACCGCTTCCGAGAAACTGCAGAAGATTATACCTTTCTCTGCCAGGGATGCCCGGAAGGTTGTCGCAACCGACACGGAATCGAACACGGCATCCACCGCAACGACGCCTGCCAAGGCTTCCCGCTCCCTCACAGGGATCCCAAGCTTTTCAAACGTCTCTTCAAGTTTGGGATCTATTTCCTTCGGCCTGTCCTCATCACGCTTCGGAGCAGCATAGTAGATTATGTCCTGGTAATCGATTTCGGGCAGGTCCAGATGCCCCCAGCGAGGCATCTCCATCTGCTGCCATTTCCTGAAAGCGTCAAGTCGGAACTCCAGCAGCCAGGAGGGTTCCTGCTTCAGGGAAGAAATAGTCCTTATGATGTCCTCGTTCAGGCCCTTGGGAATGAAATCCTGCCGGATGTCCGTCACGAACCCTTCCTTGTACTCCTGCGAGGTTATCCCTTCTATTATCTTGTCTTCTTCTTTCCGGTCCATTGTAATCTCTCGATTATGCAAAGATAGCTAAAATAAGTATCTTTGCGTTGGTACATTACTATTGAATGAATATGAACACGTTCGGCAGGAATTTCAGGGTCCAGGTCTTCGGCGAGTCCCACGGCGAGGCCATCGGTGTTGTCGTGGATGGCGTAAAGGCAGGGATTCCCCTCTGCAAGGAGGATTTCATGGAAGACATACTCCGCAGGAAAAGCGGAGCCAAAGGCACTACTCAAAGGATTGAAGCAGACGAACCGGAAATCCTGAGCGGTATCTTCGAAGGGCACACGACAGGAGCCCCTGTCGCCATCATATTCAAGAACACGAACACCCGCTCCGCTGACTATGAAGCTCTCCGGAATGTGCCGCGCCCCGGACATGCCGACTACACCGCTTCCGTGAAGTGGAAGGGCTTCAACGATCCTCGAGGCGGGGGACATTTTTCCGGAAGGCTGACTCTTCCGCTGGTTGCCGCCGGAGTGATCGCCAAGAAACAATGCGGATTTTCTTTCAATGCGGGACTGATAGAAATCGGTGGAGAAAAGGATCCCTCGAAATGGGATGGCCTCCTGGAAACGATTTCGAAGGAGGGTGATTCAATAGGAGGAATCGTAGAATGTCATGTGGATGGAGTTCCGGCCGGAATCGGCGAACCTTTCTTTGATTCTGTCGAAGCCCTTGTTTCCCATGCTGTCTTCTCGATACCCGGAGTCCGTGGCATCGAATTCGGAGACGGATTCAATGCCGCCAGGATGAAAGGCTCCGAGCATAACGATCCTCTCACAAGCCGGAAGCCGGCAAAGAACGGAGCCGGAGGCATCAACGGGGGTATCACCAACGGAGCACAGATAGTGTTCAGGGTAGCATTCAAGCCTACTTCAAGCATTGCCAAAGCCCAGATGACCCTCAACGTCAAGACCGGAGAGACCGTGGAACTGAGAGTTCCCGGGCGTCATGACACTTGTTTTGCCCTGAGGACCCCTGTGATCGTCGAGGCCGTCACGGCAATCGTGATGGCAGACTTTATCCAAGGTTAAAAAGCCTATCTTAAATAACCTTTGATGTTGGCCTTCACCACATCCCATTTGTAATACGGTCCTTCGAAAGGCTCTAAGCCGCGGAGACGGGTTTCCTTCTCATTGTAGAGGAACTTCACAAGGACGTCATCCTGCTTGTTGCGGTAGAAGATCATCTGTATGTTCACGGCAAAAGGAACATTGAATCCGCCGAACCACTTCTGACGAGCCTCTTCAAACGACATCCTGTCTCCGACCCCTTCAATCCCTAGATAGGAAGCAAGAGCCAGGGTCGGGTAGTCATGGCCGAACCTCAAGTCCACTGCCACCTTTCCGCCACCTATGGCTTCGTCAGCCTTGGCGACGATTTCATTGACCAGCGGTTCGATGCGAGGCATACGCATGGCACCGAATTCCTTGGAATTGCATTGTCCGAGGTACATGTGCATCGCTGCATGTTCATACCATTTGTAAACCGCATCGAAAGGAAGGAGGCTCAGGGTGAGAGGCCTCAGTTCAAATGGATCGTCGACGACTCCCGTTTCATAGATGTTCCGCTCAAATGTCTCCACATCCCCGACCAGTCCCTTGGCAGCAACGGGATCGGTGAACAAACGCTTCATGATCAAGACGGTGTCCACATGGTAAGATGCGTTGAGCGAATCGAGCAAGGCGTTCACGCCCTTCCATTGCTCAGCAGAAGGATCGTTGCTCAGGTAAGCCATGTAGGTCTCGCCCGTGTCCCAGGAAATGTCGAACCTGGGGTTGATAGCCGAAAGCTTGCTTGTAAAAGCCGCCATGCTGACTATGCATCTGGGAACTGTACTGGAAATCGCCCTGATGGATGTCCCTTTCCTTTTGAACACCTTCTTGTAGCGTCCGTACATCCGTTCTGCCAGCTTCTGATGTTCCTCGCAGCCAATCCTGGTCAGACGCCCGTTCATTCCGTTATGGATCCGGATCACTTCGTTCGTCCTTTCAAGAAGGCTGTCACCGGTCGAGGTAAGCAAGCCTTTTTCCTTGGCCTGGGTCAGTATATCTGCAACAGCCTGGTAATTGGGGCCGCCCCAGTTGGACCTGGAGCCATGACGACCGTAATGGCTGATGTAGAAAGGTTTGTAGCCCTTTGGTGCCTTGGTGTCATGGATGGGACCGAACTCATAGCAGTTCATCTGGACTCCCGCACGAGTCAAGTCTTCTTTAAGAAGCCTGGCTATTTCAGGATTCTGTTTTTCGGGTTGTGAAAATGCCGGGAATGTGACGGCCGAAGCCAAAAGGAAACAGGTAAAAAGCTTTGCAAATCTCATTTCTGATCTGTTTGGTAACCTGCAAAAATACGAAAATTATCGTTCATTTTCAGGTACTGCGGCGGCTGAACTCGCAACCACACCAAGTCTGGTTGTAAAGGTTGCAAGACTTTATCAGCTCATTCCTCCTTTCCTGCAATCCCCCCTTACGCCAGTTCTGTCCCCACCAGACAAGTTTTCCCGAAGGACTGTTGACGGCTTCGACAGCACGCCTACCGGCCTCATCGACTTGGGACAGGACCTTCCAGCGTGATGAGGCAAGCGTGGTCGTCAGGATCGTATAAGAATGGGAAGCCGCAAATGAAGCCGCGCGTCGGAGCCGGAACTCAAAGCAAGAGACACAACGCGGCCCTCTTTCCGGGATGGATGCCAAGTCTTCAGTCGAGCATCGCCTGACAAAATCCAGCCAGGCTTCATGGTCATATTCATCATCCACGACTTCAAGACCGAAAGAAGAGGCATACCGGACCAGTTCCTCCCGTCTCTTGACATATTCCTCATAAGGGACTATGTTGGAATTGCTGAAAAACAATCCCGGACGGATGCCCTCCGAGACGAGCCACTCCAGGATGGCTGTCGAACAAGGACCGCAGCAGCAATGCAGAAGGACACGATCCTTATCCAGATCACAGCCTTCAGGCAACACAGGTTCGAAAGTACAACCATCGAAATGCTCTGATAAATTCTTCATTACATGCGAATATATCAAAAATATCCTTCAACTTTTGTTACATGCATGTTTTTCTTCCGTCTCTTTATGTAGAATGGTATATTTTTTTCACGAATTTGTTGCATAATACAAAATCATCCGTATCTTTGTAGTGTATTAGCAAACTAATACACAAAACACAAAATGCATCACAACATGCTGATAGAGCTGAAAGACGTCAACAAGACCTACTTTGGAGCACAGCCTCTGCACGTTTTGAAGGGAATCAACCTTGGAATAGAACGCGGAGAATTCGTCTCCATTATGGGCGCATCCGGTTCCGGGAAGTCCACTTTGCTGAACATCCTCGGAATACTGGACAACTATGATTCAGGAGAATACAAGATCGACGGGAAACTCATCAGGGATCTTTCCGAAGCGAAGGCCGCAGAGTACCGGAACAAGATGATAGGGTTCATCTTCCAGTCCTACAATCTGATAGGGTTCAAGACCGCCGTGGAGAATGTGGAACTTCCCCTGTTCTACCAAGGAATCAGCAGGCACAAGCGCCACACCATGGCCATGGAGTACCTTGAAAGGCTGGGGCTCAAGGACTGGGCCGGGCATTATCCCAACGAGATGTCAGGAGGACAGAAGCAGAGGGTGGCCATTGCAAGGGCCCTTGTCACCAAGCCGGACATAATCCTGGCAGACGAGCCTACCGGTGCGCTTGACTCCAAGACATCAGTCGAGATCATGGACCTGCTCAAGGATCTCAACGAAAAAGACAAACTCACCATCATCGTGGTCACCCATGAAAGTGGTGTTGCCAACTACACCAACAAGATAATACATATAAAGGACGGCGTCATCGGGCAGATTGAAGAAAACCGCGCCCATGACTCTGTCAAGTTCGGATCGGAAGGACCTCTCAAGTAAGAAGGAATGCGGGATCTTATTTCAGAAATATGGAGCACCCTCAGGCAGAACAAGCTGAGGACGACCCTGACCGGCATGGCCGTCAGCTGGGGCATCGTGATCATCATCGTCCTTATCGGGACCGGCAACGGCCTGATGAACGCACTGATGAACAACACCAGCGACGAGGTCCAGAAGACAATCTCGGTCTATCCCGGAATGACGAGCAAGGCATACAACGGAATAAAGGAAGGGACATCCATGAGGTTCACAGACAGGGACCTTGTCTTTTCGGAACAATTCAGCAATAAGGTTGACAGGGCCTCCGGGAACCTGGAATTTTCAGACACCTTGAGCCTTGGAACCGAAACAGTGACTTCCGAGATCTATGGAGTCGACCCTCTCATCAAGGACATCTGGCGTGTTAGGATCGTCTCCGGCAGGTTCATTAACAAAAGCGACCTCAGGGACAGGAGCAAGCACATAGTAATAGACCAGAATGTCGCAACACAGCTGCTTGGTGACGACCAGGATTTTTCGAAGCTTCTAGGCAGATTCATCAACGTCGGGAATATTCCTTTCAAAGTGATAGGAATCAATGAAGCCGAGGAGCAGTCCTGGGGCCATTGGTCCTATATTCCTTACACTACGGCTAAGACGATGAGGACCGACGGAGCCTGGCTGAACAGGATCACCCTCGAATTCAACGGCCTTGAGGCCAAGGCAGAAAACGAAGCATTCGAGAACGCCTACAAAAAAGCTATCAACACCTTCCATGGTTTCGACCCCGAAGACACCAGGACCACTTATCTGCAGAATTCCTTCCTCTCCAATCAGGAGGTGAGCAAAGCCATAAGGATCATGCGCACAGCTCTTTGGATCCTTGGCTTCCTGACCTTGCTGAGCGGCATCGTAGGCGTGTCCAACATCATGCTCATCACAGTGAAGGAAAGGATCCATGAATTCGGTATACGAAAGGCCCTCGGTGCAAAGCCGATGTCCATCATGAAGCTCATTGTGGTTGAAAGCGTAGCGATAACCGCCTTCTTCGGCTACATCGGGATGGTCATAGGTATGATTGCCGACTATTTCCTGGACAAGACGATCGGATCGCACCCAATGGACATAGGATTCATGCAGATGTACATTTTCAAGGACATCGGGGTCGGTTTCGACGTCGCCCTGAAAGCTACACTTCTGCTTATCGTCGCAGGCACGATAGCCGGTATCATCCCTGCATGGAAAGGAGCCAGGGTGCGCCCGATCGAAGCATTGAGAGCAGAAAGATAAGAGAAGAAAGCCATGAAATTCGACATAGACAGATACAAGGAAATCATCGACACCCTGTCCCGCAACCGAAGCAGGACCTTCCTGACCGGTTTCGGAATATTCTGGGGCATATTCATGCTGCTCATAATGCTTGGCGGAGGCAACGGACTAAAGGCCATACTCAGCCAGAACTTCGCAGGCTTCACATCGGACGCTGTGATTGTCGGAACCAACCGCACCACCAAGCCCTATGGTGGCTTCAAACGCGACCGGAGCTGGAGCCTTGACCAGACGGACATTGAAGCGATAAAAGCCCTTGTACCGGAATCAGGCATAGTCACCATGATGGATGCAGAATGGGGTGGATCTATCTCTTACGACGAAAACACCTACAACGGAATCATCAAGGGATTGAGTTATGAATATGCCGGAGTGGAATCTCCCCAGCTTCTGTTCGGCCGGTCCCTGAACGAGGTGGACTGCGAACAAGAAAGGAAAGTCTGCGTCATCGGGAAAAGGGTCTGGTCCAATCTCTTCCCAAACGAAGAGGATCCTACAGGGAAATACATCAAAGTAAAGGACTCACAATTCCAGGTCATAGGAGTAGACGGCCGGAACTCCGGAATCAACATCAACGGAAGTCCCGACCAGAGCGTAGTCATCCCCTATAACCTGATGAACAAGCTTTACAACAAAGGAGGAAAGTTTGATATCCTCTGCATGACTGCAAAGGAAGGAGCTGATTCAGAAATAATGCAGGAGAAGGTCCGTGGACTGCTGTGCAGAAGACATACTATCGCACCGGATGACAAAAACGCCATCATGATGCTCGACACCAAGAAAATCTTCACCATTGTTGACAATCTTTTCAAAGGGGTGAACATCCTCGTGATCCTTGTCGGTCTGGGAACCCTTCTGGCAGGAGCAATCGGCGTATCCAACATAATGATGGTCACCGTCAAGGAAAGGACGACGGAAATCGGCATCCGGCGTGCTATCGGCGCCACGCCGAAGATGATCCTTTCCCAGATCATAACAGAAAGCATCGGCCTTACCCTGATTGCAGGAATGCTTGGAATACTGTTTTCCGTCCTGATCCTCTGGGGTGCCGGGAACATTGTCTCAAGCATGCCGGACATCAGTTCAGGAATCTCTTTCCAGATTGGTTTCTGGACCGGGATAGCTGTCCTTGCCCTGCTGGTTGTTTTAGGTGTCCTTGCCGGGCTTGCTCCCGCCCTAAGGGCGATGAACATAAAACCCGTAGACGCCATGAGGGAAGAATAGAGAAACAAAAAAACAGATAGTAATGAAAAAGAATTTGAAGTACATCATCCTGGCGCTGGTCGCCATCGTGTTCATCGGAACATTCGTGGCCCTCTGGAGGAACTCGCGTCCAAAGGAGATCCGCTACGAGCAACTGGAGGCTACCATCAAGGACATCCAGAAGACAACCGTCGTGACAGGAAAGATCATCCCCCGCGACGAAGTCAACATCAAGCCACAGATCAGCGGAATCATCTCCGAGCTTTACAAAGTTGCAGGAGAAACCGTGACTGAAGGAGAGATCATAGCAAAGGTAAAAGTCATACCCGAAATGAGTTCGCTCAGCTCCGCCCAGTCCCGTGTCCGCCTTGCAGACATAAATCTCAAACAGGCCCAGACAAATTATGACAGGGAAAAAGCCCTCTTCGACAAAAATCTGGTCAGCGCCGAGGAATTCGACCAAGTCCGTCAGGCCCTTGACCAGGCAAAGGAGGAGAAGGCTGCCGCCATCGAAACCCTGGAAGTAGTCAGGGATGGCGTTTCAAAGAGCAATGCTAAGTCCAGTTCCACCCTCATCCGTTCCACTATCTCCGGGCTCATCCTCGACATCCCGGTCAAAGTCGGAAACTCGGTGACCCAGAGCAACACCTTCAATGATGGAACCACTATCGCCACCGTAGCCAACATGGGCGATCTGATCTTCGACGGTTTCATCGACGAGACAGAAGTCGGGCGCGTCCACGAGGGTGTACCTATGACAATAACCGTAGGAGCTCTCAAGGACATCTCCCTGGACGCCGTCATGGAGTTCATCTCTCCTAAAGCACAGGAGAAAGGAGGTACCAATGAATTCGAAATCAAAGCGGCTGTTTCTGTCCCGGACAGCATAACCGTCCGCTCCGGCTACAGCGCCAATGCCGAAATCCGCCTCGAGGGAGTAGATGACGTGATTTCCATCCCGGAAAGCGCACTGGCCTTTGAGGGAGATTCGACTTTTGTCTATCTCATCAAGGGAGAAAAGAAATATGAAAAGATCCCTGTCGTGACAGGTCTTTCCGACGGAATCAACATCGAGGTGAAATCCGGCCTTAAGGCAGGAGACAAAGTACGTGGCAACCAGATAATCGAGAAGAAATGAGCATGAGAAAGACAATTTCCGCCTTTGCTGCAATATTCCTTTGTGCTGCCGCTTCCGGTCAAGGACATGTCGGTCCCTGGACCCTGGCTGAATGCATAAGGTACGCACAGGACAACAACATATCCCTCCAGCAGCAAGACTTGATGGTCAAGCAGCAGGAAATACAATTGGAAAGCGCCAAGGGGAGCCGCCTTCCCCAGGTAAGCGGAAGTACCAGCGAAAACTTGTCCTTCGGACGAGGTCTTACAGCCGACAACACTTATTCAAACACAAACACGACAAGTACCGGGTTTTCGCTGGGAGCTTCCGTCCCGATCTTCAACGGACTGAGAATAAAGAACGGAATCAAGGAAAGCGAACTGAATTTAAAAGCTGCGACCGCAGATCTTGAGAAGGCTCGTGAAGATGTCAGCGTGGCTGTCGCCCAGGCTTATGTCCAGATCTTGTACAATATGGAGTTGCTCGACGTAGCCATGAACCAGGTTGTCATCGATTCCCTGCAAGTAGAGCGTCTTTCCGTCATGCTAGACAATGGAAAAGCTTCTCCTTCCCAGCTTGCCCAGCAGAAAGCAGCCCTGGGTCAGAGCCGGCTTTCAGCCACCCAGGCAAGGAACAGCCTGAACCTGTCCATACTGGACCTCACACAGCTTCTTGAACTGAAAAATCCTGAAGGCTTCAGCATTGTCCGTCCCGATGTCCCGGTCAACGGCATCCTGCTTGGCAATCCAGAAGACATATATTCCGAAGCACTAGAGAACAAACCATCTGTAAGGGCCGAGATGATGCGCCTGGATGCTACCGAATTCTCCATCAAAGAGGCAAAAGGAGCCTTCCTGCCTTCTATAAGTGCAAATGGCGGACTGGGGACCAACTACTACACGATGAGCAGCGCACCTTCATCAACCTTCATGGAACAGATCAAACATAATTTCAGCCAGTACCTCGGTATTTCCCTCTCCGTTCCGATCTTCACCGGATTCCAGACAAGGAACCAGGTCCGTTCTGCCGAACTCCAGCGCACGAACCAGATGCTGCAGCTTGAAAACACCAGGAAGAGTCTCTACAAAGAGATCCAGCAAGCCTACTACAACGCCTTGGCCGCTTCAGAAAAATACCGTTCAAGCCAGGATGCCCAGATCAGTGCCATGGAATCCTTTGAGCTGACAAAGGCAAAGTATGAAAACGGGAAGGCCAACATCACGGAATTCAACGAAGCCCGTGACGGATGGCTTAGAGCTGAATCCGACCTCGTTCGTTCCCGGTACGAGTACCTCTATTCTGCAAAACTCCTTGATTTCTACCGCGGTCGGCCGCTGGAATTCTGACAGACAATCATTATATTTATCAAAAGTTAATAATCCGCTACCATGAAAAGGTCTTTCAAAGCTTTAATAATCACATCGCTGGCTGTTTCAGTCATCATTTCTTCATGCAGTCCAAGGACAGTTTCATCCAAAAGAACCGTAGCTGACGAACAGCCAGACGGAGGGACTTTCACGGAAAAGACCGTCCCCGTGGTCACCAAGGTGGCTCCTGACGGATCCGTTACTTTGCGTTTCTATGACAATCTTCCGGATGTCGCCTACATCTCCGCAGCGGATTTCCAGTCAATCGTTCTCCCCGGATCAACCATGACAGTGACACACACTGGAATAGGACAATATACCCTGGCCAACGGAAAGGCCACGGCTGTAGTGGATGTCAACAAGGATGTCTTCACATCCTCCTGTTTCGAAGAATTCACCAACCAGATGTCCCTTCTGCAACCCGGAATGGCAAACGTTTATTACGACGGCATGCCTTTCGTCCGCTACAAGAGTGTCGAGTACACTCCTTCGACTGCGACAGTCACTTTCGACTTCGCCTCTTACGGGATAGACATCCATTCTGACGGTAAGGGTACAGTCTATTTCCCGTTCGCCACCCTGGCTGACATGTACACAGACCTTTTCTACCATCATGCAGGATTCAACGGGGAAAAGGTGGTCGCCAACACCTCTGTGAACGAAGTGAGCCTTTCCGAAATCGATCCGGACTACTACAAGCCCATCCTTGCGAAGAGGACTCGTTCTGCTTCCCTTGCAGACTTCAACTACAAGGAGCTCTGTTTCGCCATGGATCACTTCTACGGTTTCCCCGGAAGAATCAAGTACAACGATGTCCTCAAGGAGAAAGGCCTTGACAGAGCCCTCGAGGAAGACATCCAAGGCGGTAAGGAGATAAAGGAACTGCTGCTTTCGACCAAACTGTCCGACTACCTTTTCGGAATGACCGGACTTACGGGTGTCTATTACGATGGCCACACCGCTATGGAAGTAATGTCCTTTGCAATTGGCAGGGATGGAAACACCTACCAAGACCTCATGGGTGAGTACCAGATGAATGCCGCCGCCCACCAGGACGTGACCGCCATGCTCATGCAGTCCATTTCCTCCATGATGGGCATGATGCAGGACAACATGGCCATCAACACCCTGCGTCCTAAAGCCTACGGCCTCAAGGACACCTACATCAAGAAAGGCAACACTGCTGTCTGTATTTTCAACTCGTTCAACAGCAGGAACGAAAAAGCCTGGAAGGATTACTATTCAGGTAAAGGTCCTCTCCCTACGGTTGACAACACCGAAAATGACGACATGGTAATCTTCCTGGATGCGCTCAAAAGAGCCGATGCAGACCCCGAAGTCGAAAACCTGATCATCGACATCACTGCCAATGGAGGTGGTTCGGCAGACATAGTGATGGTGATGACATCCCTGATAATGGACAAGAGCTACATCAGCCAGGACAACACCCTCACGGGACAGAGGTCTCTTGTACAATATGAAGTGGACCGCAACTTCGACGGGGTCTTCGACAAGAAAGACAAGGATGTGCATTATGACCTTAATTTCGCCGTCCTTACTTCCGGAATGTCCTTCTCCTGCGGCAACCTGTTCCCTTCAATGCTCAAGGATGCAGGCATCCCAGTGATGGGAGCAACCTCAGGCGGAGGGAGCTGCGCCATCCAGGCTATGTGTACGGCAGACGGGTTCTGCTTCCAAATCTCCTCTTTCAGGGCAAGGCTCAACACCCTGGACGGACAGAACATAGATTCCGGAATCACCCCTGACATTCCCATAGCAATCGACGGCACCGTGACGATTGAACGATCCGAAGAAGAAGCGACCGAAGTCAAGGACTACTCGAAGTTCTTTGACATCGACTACCTGACATCCCTGCTCGAAAACTGGAAGAAGAAACTTTAACTACCATGAAAAACAAACTCTTCCTTCCTATCCTACTTGTGCTGCCCTTCCTTTTTGGGCAGCAGTCCTTTGCGATCGCGAGTTCGTTTGAATACGGCAGCAGTGCGGCCGCTGGAACTCCTGTCGTTAAGATCAACTTATCGAAAGGAACTGCCGGAGAAAAAATGCTCTATGGATGGCATTATGAGGAAATAGGAATGATTGGCGACGGAGGCCTCTATGCGGAAATGGTCCGCAACAGGGGTTTTGAGGAGGCCAATCTACCCGAAGGCCTTGTCATAGAGAATGGAAGATACCAGGATGTGCCGAATCCTCGTCAGCCGATAAAGCAAGTATACCAGATCGATCCGCTGGTCGGCTGGTTGACAACCCCTCTTGGGAAAAGCCCGGTCCGGATTTCCAGAGTCAGCCGAAATCCTTTGAATGAGAATAACCCCCACTCGATGGAAGTCCGTGTTCTGGAAGACATCCCTGAGGGCTCTTTTGCTGCAGTCCACAATTCCGGCTATTTTGGAATGGCTTTCAAGAAAGGGATTCCATGCCGGTTGTCCTTCTATCTCAGGAATGATGACTATCCAGGGCAGGTGAAATTCCGTTTGTCAGACTCATTCGGAAACCCCTGTTCAGAAGAGGTCTCTCTCATGCCATCAAAGGGAGAGTGGAAGAAATATGAAGTCCTTCTGACTCCCGAGCGGGATATTCCCGACGGGATGCTTTCCATCATTCCAACAAAGAAAGGACGCTTCCAACTGGACATGGTGTCAATGTTCCCTTCAGACACCTACGACAACGGCAAGTCAGTCTTCCGGGCTGATGTACTGCAGAACCTGGTGGATTACCACCCTGATTTCCTTCGATTCCCTGGGGGATGCATAGTACATGGAGTCAATGAAGAAACCATGTATCACTGGAAAAAGACCATCGGCGACATCGCAGAGCGTCCTGGAGAATGGAGCAAGTGGGAGCCCCATTACAGGACAGACGGGCTTGGCTATCACGAATTCTATCAGTTGTGCGAATACCTTGGGTGCGCAGCGATGTATGTGGCCCCGACAGGGATGGTCTGCACAGAATGGGTCAAGCGTGACGAAGACGGGCACTTCCTTCATAAGGAAACGGATGCTGAATATTATATCCAGGACTTGCTTGATGCCATTGAATATGCCATCGGCCCCGTTGACAGCCGATGGGGTTCGGAAAGGGCAAAGAACGGACACCCGGAACCATTCCCTCTGAAGTACATAGAGATCGGGAATGAGGATTTCGGCCCCGTTTATTATGAACGGTATCACGAGATTTATGTAGCCGTAAAAGCCAAGTACCCGCAGATCAGATTCATAGCAGATTGCCCGATAGGAAGCGAAGCCGAGATTGAGGCCACCCTGGAGAGATTCGGAGACGGCGGGAAGATCGAAATCTACGACGAGCATTATTACAAAGGCATCCCCTGGGCCGTGGAACATTTCCATAAATATGACTCCTACCGAAGGGACATCGACATATTCGTTGGAGAACTCGGAATCCAGAACAACGGCGTAGGAGGTCCATCCGGAGCTTACCCCGGCAGCCTCCTGGCAGAATGCATATTCAAAATGGGATTGGAAAGGAACACCGACCTCCACCCTATCATGGCCGACCGCCCTCTCATGCGCAACTGGGAATGCATCGAAAGGAATGACATGCAGCCACTCATCCTCAACAACAGCGTCACCAGCGCCAAGACGTTCAACTACCACATGTGCAAGATGCTTCGAGACAATGCCTTCGATGTTTCCTGCAAAGTGGAAAACTCCGAAGGAGAGAAGGAACTGTTCGTCACAGCCGGACGCGATTCTGGCAGTAACCAGCTGATAATCAAAATTGTCAACCTGTCAGACAAGCCCAAAACCTTCCTCCTCAAGACAGATCGTTCTTTAAGGAACAAAATTGCCAACGTCACCACCCTTTCTGCCACCCCGGAACAAAGGGTCACTCCGCTGAATCCTGATGCCGTAGCACCTGTAACAACCACTTCCCGGTTCTCTTCCGGCCGACAGATTGACCTGCCAGGCAATTCCTTCACTGTTTATAGGATAGACTTGTAGCCCGACTCCAATGAAACCTTCCCGTTTGTTATTACCCGCCTTCGCCCTCGGTGCAATCTCTTGCAGCGAAAAAAAAGATGTTCCTCAAAGGCCGAATGTAGTCTTGATCGTTGCCGACGACCTCGGCCTTGGAGACGTCAGCTGTTACGGAAGCCAGACAATAAGCACCCCGAACATCGACAACCTCGCAAGGAATGGTTTGTTGATGAGGAATGCCTACGCTACATCTTCCACATCCACCCCTTCTCGGTTCGCCCTTTTCACAGGGATGTATCCCTGGAGGAATCCCGATGCACAGATCCTTCCCGGCGACGCCCCCCTGCTGATAGACCCGTCTACCCCGACACTGCCCAAGATGATGCAGGATCTTGGGTACTCCACGGCGGCCGTTGGGAAATGGCATCTGGGAATGGGATACGGTAAGATAGATTGGAATAAAGAAATCAGCCCCTCGGGGAATACGGTTGGATTTGACTACACGAACCTCATCCCAGCCACTGTGGACAGGGTACCGACTGTCTATGTTGAAAACGGCCTTGTCCAAGGACTTGAAGAAGATGATCCTATCCTTGTGGACTACGAAAACAACTTCCCGGGAGAACCTACTGCCATAACGAACCCGGAACTGATGGAAATGAAATGGAACCATGGCCATCAAGGAACTATAGTCAACGGCATCCCAAGGATCGGTTTCATGAAAGGAGGTCATAAAGCCAGGTGGAAGGACACCACGATGGCAGATTATTTCCTTTCCAAAGCAAAGGATTTCATGGTCAAGCATAAGGATGAGCCATTCTTCTTGTACTATGGGCTTCATCAGCCTCACGTTCCTCGCGTCCCGAATGAGCGGTTCTCAGGAAAGAGCGGACTCGGCCCCAGAGGCGATGCCATCATAGAGGCCGATTGGTGCGTCGGACAGGCCATCGCCTGTCTTGATTCTTTGGGAATATTAGACAACACCATCGTAATATTCACTTCCGACAACGGTGCCGTCCTCCAGGATGGCTACCAGGATTCCGCCTTGGAACTGGCAGAAGAAAAGGGACATGATCCGGACAATGGACTTCGCGGCGGCAAATACAGCCTTTACGATGCCGGAACGCATATTCCTTTCATAGTTTATTGGAACGGACATATTCCTCATGCCGAGTCAAATGCCTGGTTCTGCCAGGTTGACTTGTTCGCCACATTCGGAGAAATGTTTGAAGGCAACGTCCCGGAAGGCCTGGACAGTGAATCTCTACCGGATGTACTTCTCGGAAAGGAACTTTCGGGAGGACGTGAATCCCAGATCCTCGAGGCGCAAGGAAGGCTGGCCTTCAGGAAGGGAGATTTCGTGATGATTCCCAAATATTCAGGACCGAACTACAATGAAACAGGTATAGAATTGGGTTGCAACGACCACGATTCCCTCTGGAACCTATCGGAAGACCCCTCTCAGCAAAAAGACCTTTCTGGTTCAAATCCTGGATTACTTGAAAAGATGAAGGAAGAATTCCTCCTGTTGGCCGGCAGCAATTACAACCCCGGCCACGAATCCGCCCCTCTGCAATGAATATAAAAGTCGTGCTGCCGTAGTGTGGTGTCTATTGGGGTTTGCACCACTGCCACCCTCGGCACGTTAAGAGGGGGGACCGGAGCGAAGCGAACGGTGGGGCCGCAAAGCGGCGGTGCAAACCCCTATAGGCACCACACCCCACTCCCGCAGTGAAACATCACCTCTTTTCCCAACAATGGGATTGAGGTTTCGAATTATTGCTGTATATTTGGAAACAGCATTTCAATTCCTGTTATAAACGATCATCATGAATAGACCTATCAGAACTTTTGTAATCAACACGCTGGCA
This sequence comes from uncultured Bacteroidia bacterium, assembly GCA_902795735.1. Classification (GTDB taxonomy): domain Bacteria; phylum Bacteroidota; class Bacteroidia; order Bacteroidales; family UBA932; genus Cryptobacteroides. Next base: position 4,307 of record CADBMD010000019.1, on the reverse strand, counting down.
GCATTAGTAATCGTTTCTTCATGCAGCCCCAAGGCAGTCTCACCCAAACGAGCCGTTGCAGACGAGCAACCAGACGGCGGAACGTTCACGGAGAAGACGGTTCCCGTGGTCACCAAGGTCGCACCGGACGGAACCGTTACACTGCGATTCTATGACAATCTCCCCGATGTCGCCTACATCTCCGCAGCAGACTTCCAGTCAATCGTCCTTCCAGGCTCAACCATGACAGTCACACACACCGGAGCCGGAGAATATACCCTTGTCAACGGAAAAGCAAAGGCAGTCGTGAATGTCAACGATGATGTTTTCGTCTCTTCGGATTTCGACGACTTCACCAACATGATGGGCCTTCTCCAACCAGGAATGGCGAACGTCTACTTCGACGGAATGCCATTCGTCCGCTACAAGAGCATCGAACTCAAACCATCAGTCTCGACAGTCACCCTCGATTTTGCAAAATACGGAATCGACATACACTCAGATGGAAAGGGAGCAGTCTATTTCCCCTTTGCAACCCTGGCCGACATGTATTCAGACCTTTTCTATCATCATGCCGGATTCAACGGAGAGAAGGTGGTCGCCAACACTTCCGTCAACGAAATCAGCCTTGCCAGGATAGATCCTGACTACAACAAGCCATTGCTGGCAAAGAAGACCCGTTCAAAATCCATGGCAGATTTCACCTACAGGGAACTCTGCTTTGCAATGGATCATTTCTACGGCTACCCGGGACGCGTGGCCTTGAATGAGACCCTGATTACCAAGGGTATGGACAAGACTCTGGAAGAAGACCTGGCAGCCGGGCCCCAGATAAAGAAACTCCTCAAGTCTACCGACATGGCAGAGTTCATGGTGGGAATGGGCGGCTTGAACGCTCTCTACTACGACGGACACACATCCCTGGACATTTCTTCCGCAATGGGACGCGACAGATCCAAATACGAAGGACTCGTCTCAGAAATCAGACGCATCCAAGATGAACATCCTGAAGTCATGGAGGCCATCAGGAACGGACGCGCAACGATGGGCAGCCGGTATCTCGATGTCGCAGCTATCCGGAAACTCCGCCCCGAAATCTATGGTACACAAGACACTTACATCAAGAAAGGCAACACTGCTGTCTGTGTGTTCAATTCGTTCAACACCAGGGCAGAAGACGCCTGGAATGCTTTCTATGCAGGAAAAGGACCGAAACCGAACATAGATGACAACAAGGGAGATTCAATGGTCATCTTCCTGGATGCCTTAGACAAAGCTCAGGCAGATCCGGAAGTCGAGAACTTCATTGTGGACATCACCGCTAACGGCGGCGGATCGGCAGACATCGTAATGGCCATGACATCGCTCGTTATGGACAAGAGCTACCTTTGCCATGACAATCCCCTGACAGGACAAAGGGCTATCGTCCAATATGAAGTCGACCGGAACTTTGACGGGGTCTTTGACAAGAAAGACAAGGATGTAAAGTACGACCTCAACTTCGCAGTCCTGACTTCAGATGTGTCGTTCTCCTGTGGAAACCTTTTCCCTTCCCTGCTGAAGGATGCAGGAATCCCGGTTGTCGGTGAAATCTCCGGCGGAGGCAGCTGCGCCATCCAGGCTATGTGTACAGCCGAAGGATTCTGCTTCCAGATTTCATCGTTCAGGGCCAGGCTCAACACCCTTGACGGAACCAACATCGATGCCGGAATCACTCCCGACATCCCTATCGCAAATGATGACATGATAGAGATCGAAGTCTCTGAGGGTTCGTCCATGAAAGTCAAGAACTACAAGGATTTCTACGATATCGAAAGAATCGGGCAGAAGGTTAAAGAGTTTTCAAAGTAGTTAATAATGAGAAAGCTCTTCGCACTTGCTATAGCCTTGGGTTGTGTATTTACGGCCTGGGGACAGGAAGATGAGTACTCAAAGGATGAGTGCACCAGCATTGTGGTCGGACGTCTTGCTTCAGCCGACGGATCCGTGATGACATCCCACACATGTGACGGAGTGTCACGCACTTGGATCAATGTCGAGCCCGCCGCCGACCACGGCCGGAAAGAGATGGTGGAAATCTTCAAGAATACCCGCAGGACTGCTTTCATGGGCGACACGACCGGTGTCCGTTACGCAGGAAAAATCCCTCAGGCACGCCACACTTTCGCCTATCTCAACACTGCCTATCCATGCATGAACGAGAAACAGGTTGCGATGGGAGAAACCACGTTCACAGGGCCCGACACTTTAAAGAACAGCGACAGCATGTTCCTTATCGAGGAACTTCAAAGAATAGCCCTACAGCGTTGTGACAATGCCCGCGACGCCGTCAGGATGATGGGAGAGCTAGCTGAGAAGTACGGATATGCCGACGGAGGCGAATGCATCACGGTCATCGACAAGAAAGAGGCTTGGTTCTTCGAAATCCTGGGCTGCGGACGAGGTAAGAAAGGAGCGGTCTGGGCCGCCCAAAGGGTTCCTGACGACGAGGTGGCCGTGTCTGCCAACATCCCGAGAATCGGAAAGATAGACCGAAAGAACAAAGACTATTTCATGGCATCTGACAATGTGGAAGCAGTCGCCCGGGAATATGGCCTATGGGATGGCGAGGGTGAATTCGTCTTCTGGAAGGCCTACCATGGCTCCTATGGAAGCGGCAAGAACTTCAAAGAGAGGGAATATGTGATCCTGAACACCCTGGCCCCATCCCTCAAGCTTTCCTATGACGCCCCAGAACTGCCATTCTCTGTCAAGCCCGATGAAAAGGTGGATGTCCGCAAAGTTATGGAGATCCTCCGAGGCACTTATGAGGGCCTGGAATTTGACATGACAAAGAATCTGCTCGTTGACGTGCCTGCCACCAAGGACAAACCTGCGACCAAAAAGATCAGCCCGGTCGCCAATCCCTGGCTCACTACCGACACTCGCAATATGATCAACGGAGTAGCTCCCGGGGCTGTTGAATTCTCACGTACCATAGCTGTCGCCTGGTGTTCCCACTCCACTGTGATCCAGGCCCGTGACTGGTTGCCTGATTCAGTAGGGGGAATATGCTGGTACGCCCTTGACAATCCCGGAGAGAGCCCGCGCTTCCCTATATTCAGCGGCACAACCGAGCTTCCCGCAGCATTCGACACCTGCGGCATGAGGCGATATGTTCCCGAAGGGGCTCTCTGGACCTTCCGCAGGCCGAACCGTCTGGCCACCCTTGCATGGCAGACCAACAAGGAGAGGGTCATGAAGGACGTTCAGACTATCGAAGACCTTGGTTTCGAGGGCCTTCCAGAAGTGGAGAAGAATCCTTCGGCCGAAGTGCTCAACGCCTACACCTCAAAGATCTACAATGCTGCAGCCGACCTCTGGCACAAGCTGGAAGAAGACCTCTGGATGAAGCACGGCCGCGGCTTCTAGCTCAGGGCGGGGGCGAGGATGCGGTCGATGGCTTCGGTCTCTATGAGGAAACCATCGTGTCCATAGGGCGTTTCTATCTGGTAGTATTTCGCACCGGGAACCATTTCCGACCATGGCTTCATGTCTTCAGGAGGGAACAACTCGTCAGAAGACATGCAGACGAAGGTACAGTCGGCGGTTATGGCATTAAGGACCTTTTCCACGCCGCCGCGGCCCCTGCCGACATTGTTGCTGTCCACCTCATCACACACATAGAGGTAGGAATATGCGTCCCAGTCCTTTACGAACTTCGAGCTTTGATGACGGTAGTAGGAACCGGCCTTGTCGGCAAACATCACATCCGGAGAGTCTTCGACCTGCTTGAACAAGCCCTCTTCACAGCGGTAGGTCAGAAGGGCAATGGTCCTGGCAGCCTTCAGCCCATCCATCCCCCCCTTCAAGGTCTTGTGTTCCTTGAAAGTAGGGTCTGCATAAAGGGCCATCTTCATTGCTGAGTTGAATCCTGTAAGCCAGGGCGTTACCCGAGCCCCGGTGGCGATGAAGAAGACCTTGTCGAAAAGTTCCGGCTTCCAGGCCAGCCAGTCGAACGTCATGAACCCTCCCATCGAAGTGCTCACGATCATGTCAATCTTCTCTATCCCGAGGTGTTCCCTCAACAAGTCGAATGCGCAGACGGTGTCATGGACAGTGACTTTCGGGAAATCGAAAAAGTATGGTTTCCCGGTCTTGGGATTGATTGAAGCCGGTCCTGAAGAACCGCAGGCAGAACCAAGGACGTTGGCGCAGATTACGAAATATTTCTCGGTGTCTATGACCTTTCCAGGGCCTACAAGAGCGGGCCACCATTCACCTTCCGGATCGGATGAAGCGGTCAGCGCATGGCAGAGCCAGATTACTTTTTTCCCGGGAACATAATC
>CADBMD010000018.1 GCA_902795735.1 uncultured Bacteroidia bacterium | reverse complement strand
CCCTGGGTAGTGGAAATCCTGTTGGTATTCTCAGAATTCACAAGCTGAGTCGTACGGGAATCATATTCAAGGTTGGGAATGATCTGGTCATAGACTTTGGATTTCCTGAGGACAGAATCCACATTGAACTTATAGCTCTTTGAATTGACTTCTGACAGGAGCTTCGTCTTGGCATCGGATTCTTTGTAAACTTCGGAAACAGGTCTTTTGGTCACACGCTTGTCCTTATGGAAATAGAGCACTGCAGTCGAAGGATCATCACCCTTGGAAAGCTCTACGCCATTGTCTGAAACGACTCCGTTGGAAAAAATGTCTTCCATGGCGGAGATCACCTTCGGACGGATTGACGAATACTCACCGAAATCGGCACTGTCCACGAATCGACGGGCGTTGTCAACCACATCCTGACGATAGCGGTAATATGGGATGACAGAAGCCTTGTTCTTGCTCCTCTCCTCCCTTATCTGTTCGTCTGTCTTGAGCAAAGGAAAGTCGAACTGCGCCACAAGGGTCTCGTGCTCCCAAGGGGAGCCTTTCTTGTAGTCATAACTGAACTTGGCGCTCCTTGGGAACATTAATGTGAGGATCACGAAAAGGACCAGCAACGGGACAATAACCCTGTAGTCCAGGTTCCAGTTCGGCTTTTTCATGTTTCGGTCTATTTGAATGGACTTCCGGCCTCTTTGGCGATGTAGCCGTAAGTCAGTTTGTCAGTAAGCCTTGGGAAAAGGTTGTGCGCTAGCACGGTCGCCTTGCCGAGTCCGGTCAGCACGACCTGCTGCTTCCTGCCCTGAAGAGCCTTGGCCAGATGAGCAGCGCAATCTTCGGCACTCATGAGCTTGTCTTCCTTCAAGGGAGTGTCTCCCTGTGGACTGCCATCTGCGGTCAAGGCGGCTTTGCGGACGTTGGATTCAGTGTAGCCAGGGGCGAAGACGAGGACGTTCAGACCGTCTTTCAGGTGCTCGATCCGGACAGTGTCCAGGAATCCCCTGACCGCATATTTGGATGCAGAATAGCCAGTCCTGGCCGGAAGTGCCGAAAAACCGGCGATGGAGATGACTCCTACCAGCTGCCCCTTGGATTCCAAAAGGTAAGGCAGGGCATGCTTCGTGCACTGGACAGTACCCCAGAAATTGTCATCCATCAGGGAACGGATGACGCTGAGGTCCAGATCCTTGAACATAGCCCTCATAGAAATGCCGGCATTGTTGACAAGGATGTCGATGCGTCCGAAAGTCCTGACGGTCTCGTCTATGAGATTCTTGCAGTCCTCATCTTTAGTCACGTCCGTCTTGACGCAAAGGATCCTCTCCGGATCCGGCTGCACGGTTGGAGCCAGCTGGAGCAGCTTCTCATAAGACCTTGCTGCCATCACTACCCTAGCTCCAAGGGAGGCGAACAAGCGGGCAGAAGCCAACCCGATTCCCGAGCTGGCTCCTGTGACTATGATCACCTTGTCTTTCAAAGATTCTTTCATCATTTCACTGTCATGGCGGCGATGTCGTCTCCATCATAAAGGCCGGCGTCCAGCTTAGCCTTTATCTCCTTGAAAGCATTGAGGGTGTACTCGACATCTTCCATAGTGTGGGCTGCAGTAGAGACTATCCTGAATATTATCATGCCCTTCGGGATGACAGGATAGATCACCATCGAACAGAAAACCCTGTAATTTTCACGCAGGTCCTTGGCCATCTTCGTAGCCTGGGCTATCCCACCTTTGATGTGTACCGGAGTGACACATGCCTGGGCCTCTCCAATATCGAAGCCTTCAGACTTGAATCCTTCCTGGATAGCCCTTGTGATCTTCCAGCATTTTGCCCTGAGCTCGTCACCCTCAGGGGAATCGATGATTTCCATCCTCTTGATGTTGCCCAGGACAAGCGGCATGGGCAGGGATTTGGCATACATCTGGGAGCGCATGTTGGCTCTCAGGAAGTTTATTATGGAGTGGGGACCTGCCACGAAACCTCCGATGGAGGCCATGCTCTTGGCAAAGGCTCCGATGTAAAGGTCTATGCCGTCCATTACTCCGAAATGTTCGGAAGTACCACGGCCATGCTCGCCAAGGAGACCGAAGCCATGGGCGTCGTCGATGAGGATGCGGAAATCATATTTCTTCTTGAGGGCGACGATCTCATCCAGCTTGCCAAGGGCGCCAGTCATTCCATAGACACCCTCGGTGATAAGGAGGACACCACCTCCGTTTTCATCCGCTTCCTTGCAGGCACGTGAGAGAACCTTCTCACAATCGGCCATGTTGTTGTGACGGTACTTGTACTTGCTGCCGATATAAAGGCGGATACCGTCCAGCAGGCAAGCATGGCACTCGGCATCATAGACTATAACGTCGTGACGCGCTGTAAGGGCGTCGATGGTGGAAACTATTCCCTGATAGCCGAAGTTGTACAGGAACGCATCCTCCTTTTTCTCGAAGTCTGCGAAGATCTTCTCGAGTTTCTCATGATAACGGGTGTGGCCCGACATCATCCTCGCTCCCATCGGATAAGCCAGTCCCCAGTCCGCCGCGGCCTGTGCATCAGCCTTGCGGACTTCAGGATGATTGGCGAGTCCAAGGTAGTTGTTGAGAGACCAGTTAAGGACCGGAATCCCATTGAATATCATGTGAGGGCCAAGTTCGCCCTCGAGGCGAGGATACATGTAGTAACCGAAACCTTGCTCGAAATACTGGCCGATAGGGCCACCGGAATCTCTTTCTATCCTGTCGAAAATGTCTAGCATATCCTTATGTGTGTTAAGCGTCAATATTTGCGTAATGTGCGTTTTCTTCAATGAACTGCCTTCTCGGTGGGACATCATCTCCCATGAGCATGGAGAATGTCCTCTCGGCCTCGGCAGCGTTCTCGATCGTTATCTTGCGGAGACGTCTCTTGGCTGGATCCATGGTCGTGTCCCAGAGCTGCTGGTCGCTCATCTCTCCCAGACCCTTGTACCTCTGGACGGTGATACCCTTCTCTGAGCCTTTTCCAAGGCGTGCGGTAGCCTCGAAGCGCTGCTCGTCAGTCCAGCAGTAAACCTCTTCCTTGCCTTTCTTCACAAGATAGAGAGGAGGTGTTGCAAGGTAGACATATCCGTTCTTGATCAAGTCGAACATGTAGCGGAAGAAGAATGTAAGGATCAGGCATGCGATATGGCTGCCGTCGACATCAGCATCGGTCATGATGATGACTTTGTGATAACGGAGCCTGCTGAGGTCCATCCTCTTCACTCCGTCTT
>CADBMD010000017.1 GCA_902795735.1 uncultured Bacteroidia bacterium | reverse complement strand
CGGGGATGCACCTGATCGTAGCCTTGGTTGCATCCTTGATGGCTTGCTCGGTCTCGGTGGTTCCGTCCCAATGGCAGAGAAGGAACTTGCCGGTAACGATCTTCTCCTTGAACTCGTCCCAGCTGTCGCACTTTTCCACATTCGTTGCCCTGAAATCAAAGGCCTTCTTGTAGATATTGGCCTGGATATCATCAAGGAGGGCTGCTATCGACTTGTCAAGCCCTTCCAGGGCGACAGTCTGATTTTCCAGGGTGTCTCTCCTGTGCACTTCGACAGTACCGTTGTCAAGGTCACGAGGGCCCATTGCAAGCCGCACAGGGACTCCCTTCAACTCCCACTCTGCAAATTTGAAGCCCGGACGCAGATTGTCGCGGTCATCGATCTTGACAGTATGTCCTTCTGCTTCAAGAGCCTTCTTGAGAGATTCCATCTTCTCAAGGATCCTTGACTGTTCTTCTTCAGTCTTGAAGATAGGAACCATGACGACTTGGATAGGAGCAAGCTTGGGAGGAAGGACAAGGCCGTTGTCATCGCCGTGGGCCATGACCAGGGCACCCATGAGCCTGGTCGAAACTCCCCAGGAAGTAGCCCAGACATACTGCATCTGGCCGTCCTTGTCAGTGTACTGGACATCGAAGGACTTGGCGAAGTTCTGTCCGAGGAAATGGGATGTTCCAGCCTGAAGAGCCTTGCCATCCTGCATCATCGCTTCTATGGTCAGGGTATCGAGTGCACCGGCGAACCTCTCGTTGGGGCTCTTGTGGCCCACTATCACAGGCAGTGCCATGAATTCGCGGGCGAACCTGGCATAGACCTGGACCATCCTTTCGGCCTCCTGGAGTGCTTCCTGGGCTGTCGCATGGGCAGTATGGCCTTCCTGCCAGAGGAACTCGGCAGTACGGAGGAAAAGCCTGGTACGCATCTCCCATCGGACGACGTTCGCCCATTGGTTGCACATGATGGGCAGATCCCTCCAGGACTTTATCCAATTCTTGTAGGTGCTCCAGATGATTGTCTCTGATGTAGGCCTTACGATCAGCTCTTCCTCCAGTTTGGCCTCGGGATCCACAACGACTCCCTTGCCGTTGGGATCATTCATCAGCCTGTGATGAGTAACCACGGCGCATTCCTTTGCAAAACCTGCGACATGCTCAGCTTCACGGCTGAAGAAAGACTTTGGGATGAAAAGCGGGAAATACGCATTGACTGCGCCCGTCTCCTTGAACATGTCATCGAGGGCCCTCTGCATCTTCTCCCAGATCGCATAGCCATAAGGCTTGATCACCATGCATCCTCTGACAGGAGACTGTTCCGCCAGATCCGCCTTCACAACCAAATCATTATACCACTGGGAATAGTTCTCCGATCTTTTTGTCACTTCCTTTGCCATAGTTATGATAGTTTGAATTCTTGTCCGAAAACTTAAAAAATATTCTTATTATTGTGCAATTTTACGTTCGGTATGGATTTTGTTTATTGAAAAACATTAATAAGCAAACCGTCCGGCAAGCGGCCAGCTAAGTTACGAATTTATTGTCAAATTATAGGAGATTCAATAATGAAAACACGCACAATCCTTATCTTCTCGGCGCTTCTGGCACTGACATCGTGCGGTTCAGCAGCGCAGTTCGCTACTGATGCTTCCAAGCAGAAGTATCAGGATGGAATCTACTATACACCTGCAAGTCAAGCGGGGGAGGTCGCAGTCACTCCTGAAGTCCAGGAAGAGACTGACCTTCTTGTGGCCAAAACGAAAAACTCCCCGATCTTCCTCAAGAGCGGAGAGAAAGTCGACACTTTGTTCATCCCTGAGGACAAGGTGGCCAAGATAGATTTCAACAAAAACGACAACACCACCTCGGTCTATCTCTACGATAACGGGTGGAACACTTGGGCTGCGTATCAGCCTTGGTACGCTTCCTCTTGGTATTCATGGCATCGTCCTTACTATTCATCCATCTACTGGGGAATGGATCCCTGGTACTATGGAGGCTGGTATGACCCTTGGTTCTACCGTCCTTACTATAGCGGATGGTACGGTTGGTACGGCGGCTGGTACGATCCCTGGTTCTACCGTCCTTACTATGGCGGCTGGTACGGCTTCTACGACCCTTGGTTCTATGATCCTTGGTACTACGGCGGCTGGTACGGCGGATGGCATGCAGGCTGGTACGGCGGATGGTATGGCGGCTGGCACAACCATGGATGGGGACGTGAACCTCACTGGGGACACTTCGGATATGGCGGAGGCTCCAGGGTCTACAGGTCCAGGAATGCCGCAGCAGGTTCGACCGCCAGGACCGGTCTCGGTTCCATGTCAAGGTCTGCCGGCATGAGGAGCCAGTCCATGTCCAGGTCAAGGAGCGGTGCCAGCGGTTCTTCCGCAGTGAGCAGGGCTTCTACAGCGACCGCCACCAGGTCATCTTCGGTTGCAAGGCAGGCAGGATCGAGATCTTCGATGTCTTCCGTCACCAGGACCGAGAGGCCTAACTCCGGACAGGCCGTAAGGTCTTCAGCAGCAGGCGTCAGGTCTTCTGCAGGATCTACAACCACAGGTGCCGTCAGGTCAGGTGCTGCACGCTCCAACTCTTCATACGGTACTTCCACCTACAGCAGGCCTTCCACTTCCTCATCATCGAGATCAAGCAGTTCTGCTTCATCAAGCAGCGGCAGCTACCGTTCATCCAGCTCCAGAAGTTCTGGCAGCTATTCCCGGAGTTCAGGCAGCTATTCAGGCAGTTCTTCTACCAGGAGTTCAGGCAGCTATTCCAGCAGCAGGTCCGGTGGATATTCCGGTGGCGGCGGCAGCTACTCCGGCGGTGGCAGTTCAGGTGGAGGTTATAGCGGCGGAAGTTCCGGCGGCGGATCCAGGAGCGGCGGAGGCGGCAGAAGGTAAGTCCTTCCCTTCCAAGGCTTGTGAATATTACCTAACATTTAAACTTTAAATCAACTCGAACATGAAAAGGACTATTATAGCTTTCAGCTTGATGCTGTGCACTGTCGCAGCAACCGCACAGACCATGTATGACGGACTGAACTTCAGCCGCAACGAGTACTACGGTACGGCAAGGTCCATCGGTATGGGCAACGCAATGACCGCAGTTGGAGGAGACCTCGGATCCATCGGGATCAATCCTGCCGGATCTGCTGTCTACAACTACTCGCAGTTCACCTTGACCCCTAACGTGTCCATCAGTTCCATGAATTCATCCTGGAGCGCCTATCCGGTCAACGGTACTGACACCTACACCAATCCGCAGTTGAAGAATTTCGGCAGGTTCACCATGCCTAACGTCGGAGTGACCCTCAACATGCAGACTGGAAAGAAAAGAGGCCTTGTAGGGGTTACCTACGGTTTCATAATGAACGCGACGAACAACTACAGCGGCAAGATGCTCGCTGGCGGAAGGAACGACAAGACCAGCTACCAAAGCGCGGTTTCCGTCGACACCGATGGTTTCGACATCGATTTCCTGAATGGCTACCTTGATGCCAGCGGCAAGGACATCGATGATTGGACTAATCCTTACAACAATGCCGATGACCGTGGCCTGTACGCCCCCTGGTCTTCGATCGTGAATGCACAGTCGGGAGCTATCGCCAATTATGGCGATCCGTCCGACCCTGACTACTACTACCGCTACATCGGAGCGACCGATGTCTTCAGCGACACCGGGAACATGGATGAATATGGCAACCACATCTACGACATCTTCCTTGGCGGTCCCCTGAACCAGTCTTATGGCCGCAGGGTCACCGGAGGCAAACAGGATGCATTGTTCAATGTCGGTTTCAACTTCAGCAACCGCTTCTTCCTTGGAGTCAACCTGGGCATTACCAGCCTCACTTACAATTTTGACGAGTATTTCAAGGAGGCGGCAGTAGATCCTTCCGACTTTGAGATCAGGTACGATGACGGTACCACCTATTTCAATGACTACAGAGCCAGGTATTCCTACACTGCCGACGGAACCGGTGTCTATGGCAAGATCGGATTCCTCGCGATTCCCGCCGAGGGGCTCCGCATAGGTGCTGCGGTCCAGACTCCTACAACTCTCCTGATTGACGAGACCTACAAATATGCTTCCGACGTGCACTACCAGAATGCCAAATATGACGGAGAAGCTACGTCCACCGACGGAGATTTCGCTTACAAGCTTACTTCTCCTTACCGGGTCAATGCCGGACTGGCTTACACTTTCATGGGCATGGCAATAATCAGTGCCGACTATGAGATGACGGACTACAGCACGATGAAGTTCAAGGACAGGTACAATGGCTGGGACAATTCTTTCAATGATGTCAACCGTGACATAAAGGATTGCATGGGTATCTCCCACATGGTCCGTGTCGGTGCCGAGGTGAAGCCCATCCCTGAATTTGCGATCAGGGCAGGCTATAACTTCTCCACGACTCCTGAGTACACCGGGAACCAGAAGCTTAACGACAGGATCAATTCCTTCTCAGTCGGTGTCGGCTACTACTCAAACGGTTCGTTCTTCGCCGATTTGGCTGCAAGGTTCACGGCCCTGGCTGATGAGTACATCTCGCCTTATGCCGATTACCTCTACGACTATGCTTCTCCGATGATCCTCAACAAAAGGGAGCGCTACGACATCACCGCCACCATCGGCTGGAGGTTCTGACAGCATCCACTCGTACCACTGCCACCCTCGGCACGTTAAGAGGGACTATCTGGTAAGAGTGTCCTTGAGGTAGAGGATTGACTCGGGACCTTCATTGAAGAGAAGGTCCATTATGGAAAGATTCGGAATGAAGCCGTACTTCCTGGCAAAGACCTGGAAGTACGGTTTTTCCAACCCCAGATCCTTCAACACAGTGTCCGGCCTCTTAGGATGAAGAAGCCCCCTGAAATCCCGGCCATAAGGAGATGTCTCACCGACAGGGACATATTCATCTGTAAGATGGATGTTCGCAGCCACACCGGTTTTCCTAAGGAAAAAACGGATAATCTCCAAGTCAAGTTCAAAAAGAGTCCCTGGCCTCGATTCAAGGATTCCGAACAACTCATCCTTGTAGTAATCGAAATAAGCCGAAGACTCATAGGCTGAAGCGATCGCCCGCTCGGTACGAAGCAGCCATGGAGTAGAATAATCGACCTTTATCTCCCTGATAGGCAACTCATGAGTCCCCTCATGGACAATAGGGAAATTAAGATACTGCGGACCATCCGCCGCATAGTACCGGCAACGGTTCCTCCAGCTTTGCTTCTGGTAATTCTCACAAGCCTCGATGTAGACTTCCGCAGGGACTATACCTCCCCCCGAAGATATGGACATACCTTCTGCGATAAGCGCAAAATAACTGACCGGAGGGAAATAGGCTATGCCGAGAAGCATCGCCCGACTCTATTCAAAAACTCCCTTCTCATGGGAATCACTGGCACGGATGATCCCCCTCTTGGAACTTCTGATGAATTCAAGTATGGTGTCGCGTTCCTCGCTCTGAGGGAAACCTGCCTCCACCTTGGTGCAACCATCGGAGATGTTGTAACCGGAATAATAGATCGTGTCGTAGATATCCCTTATGTTACGGATAACCTCGGAAGAAAAGCCCCTGCGACGCAACCCGACGATGTTGACGCCAGCATAGCTGATAGGCTCCCTGCCGCAAAGCACATAGGGAGGCACGTCCTTGTTGATCTTGGACATACCACCGACCATCGCATGGCACCCCACTTTGGAGAACTGATGCGCTTTTGAACCACCGCCTACGATGGCCCAGTCATCTATCTGTGTCTCACCGGCAAGTCCGACGTAACTGGTAAGGATGCAGTGGTTGCCAATAACACAATCATGTGCCACATGGACATAGGACATGATCAGAGTGTCGCTTCCGATCCTGGTCACGAACTTCCCGCTGGCCTTGGTACCGCGGTTGATGGTGGCACACTCCCTGACAGTCACATTGTCACCCAGTTCCACACGGGTAATCTCCCCCTCATATTTCAAATCCTGAGGGATCGCACCGACGACAGCACCAGGAAAGATCTGGCAATCCTTGCCCATCCTGACATACTGGAAGACAGTGGCATGCGGAAAGATCTTGCAGCCGTCCCCTATTTCTACATCTGAATCAATGAAAGCGAAAGGGCCTATTTCGATATTGTCTCCCAACTTGGCGTTGGGACTGACGGATGCAAGCGGAGAAATGTTATTCATGATCTTTGATTGTTACTTGTTTGATATGGCCTCCCTTATGGCTTGTGCCATCCTGGTGTTGATTGAATGGCCAGGTTTGAATGCCGTGACCTTTGCCTTGACAACTCCTCCTGCGAGGGAAAGGTCCCCAAGCAGATCCAGGAGCTTGTGGCGGCCGCATTCATCAGGGAAATGCAGTCGTATGTTATTAAGATAACCGTCTTCATTTATGTCCAGGCTGGGGACATTGAAAAGGCTGGCAAGAGTGTCAACTTGTTCCCGGGAGACAGGATGCTCGACGATGACGATGGCATTATCGACGTCTCCTCCCTTGACAAGGTTGTTATTGAAAAGATACTCGATTTCGTGGAAGAACACGAATGTCCTGCAAGGAGCTATCTGTACGGAATAATCGGTAGAGCAATCCCAATGCGCATCCTGGACACCCAGTACCTTCGAGCCGAAATCTACCGTCAGGTCTATGGAAGGATCGTCGTAAGGAACGGCCTTTATGAAAGACCCCGAAGCCTCATCCCTTACTTCGACCTCACAAGGCAAAGTAATGAACTTCTTCCCAGCATCCTGGACCTTGAGGCCATCTTCTGCCAAGGCCTCAACATATGGCCTGGCGCTCCCGTCAAGGATCGGTACCTCGACATTGTCAATCTCAATGATGGCATTGTCAACCCCCATCCCGAACAGGGCAGACATGAGATGCTCTATGGTAGAGACGCTTGCTTCCCCAGATGATATGGTCGTGCTGCGGGCTGTGGAAGACACGTTTTCTGCAACGGCGGGTACGAAGGCATCGTCTCCAAGGTCTATCCTATGGAAAACGATTCCCGTGTTCTCGCCTGCCGGTTTCAAAACCATGCGGGCCACTTTACCAGTATGAAGGCCCTTGCCACGAAACTCGTGTTCCAGGTTCAGAGTCTTTTGCTTGTCTGTGGTCATAGTTATCTTGTTGGACTGCTTACTACAAAAAACAGTCCGCAAAGATAATAAGGTTATTCCGAATATTCAAAGAATTGCTACTGACCACCGTTTTTCTTGAAAACGGCGTAGCTCCTGAGATAGTTCCTGATCGGTATGGCTGGTGAACCGAGAAGAGTCTGTCCGGGGTCCTTGATGTTCCCGATCACGCCTGTCTGTGCCCCCAAGGTAGTGTTGTCGGCTATCTCAAGATGGCCGGCGATACCGACCTGGCCGGCAAGGATACAATTCTTTCCGATCTTGGTCGAACCGGCAATGCCGCACTGCGCAGCCATTACAGTATTGTCTCCTATCTGGACATTATGGGCGATCTGGCAGAGATTGTCGATCTTGACTCCCTTGCCTATGATGGTGGATTCCATCTCGGAACGGTCGATGGTGGTACCGGCACCGATCTCTACATTGTCGCCTATGATGACATTGCCCAGGTGTTCGATTTTCTCCCAGGTCCCGTCAGGAAGAGGAGCATTACCGAAACCGTCGGAACCTATGACTGCATTGGCATGGATGATGACATTGTCGCCGATCACCATTCCCGGATAGATGACGACGCCGGGATAGATAATGCAATGGCTTCCGATCACCGTATTGTCGCCGACATACACATTCTCATAAATCTTGGTGTAATCCCCAATCTTTGCATGATGGCCGACATAGGAATGGCTGCCCAGATAGACCTTCTTCCCGAACTTGCTCGTAAGGAACCATGAAGACCTGAATCCCCTGTGACGGCGGTCGGTTCGTTTCTGGGTTGCCGCATACTTCAGGAGGTCGGCCAAGGCCTTGTAGGCATCATCCACCCTGACCATGGTGGGAGCGACCGGCTCCTTAGGCTCGAAGTCCTTGTTTACCAGCAGGATGCTGGCCTTGCAGGTGTACACGTATTTTTCGTACTTGGGATTGGCATAGAAGCACAGTTGTCCACTCTTGCCATGCTCGATCTTTGCAAATGAAGTAATCTTGGCCTGTGGGTCGCCATCGACGGTTCCCTTGAGCACCTGGGCCAATTGCTTCGCAGTTAATTCCATCGTAAAAACAGATCTCTTAATTACAAACAGTTTACAAAGTTAGCATTTTATTTTCGTTTATGCCAATTATGAGCCCTGAAGGTAGCTGTCCGAGATGAAGACAAACCAGCCTGGTTGACCGTCGACACTGTGACCTTATGCTTCTTGCCAGAGGGACAGGGAACAATGACTTCCATCGGAGCCGGCTCCGTGGGAAAAGTGTTGTCGCCATTTCGGTCAAAGGACTGGTATTCACCTGTTTCAGGAACACGGGCGGCCAGGGTACCATCGATCGACACATCGAAGTGACCTATACCGGATTCAGGATCTGCGCCAGCCTTCCAGTTTACCACTATCGAATCTTCTCTTTGTATCACGGTCACCTTATCCGGAACAGGCGGAAGGCTACGGTCAAGTACATCGTTGGTGGTTGAATATTCCTGCCAGGCCTTTGCCGCACCCTCGTCAAGGAAAAGACAGAGACTGGACTTGTCACCATCGAACCCGTCCTCTGGAAAGATTTCCAAAGTCCCGGGATCCCCAAGCCACCTGGAACCAGGGGAAACAGTCCGCAATACGCTTTCGAAGAATGGAATCATCATGTGCCGTAACTGGCTGTAATTGTGATTCTCCCCATGATTGTAAACGATGCATGCAGGAGCTCCCATAGCCCTCAGTTTTGAGAATGTGTGATTGGCAGTAGCCTCGCAGGCAGCAAAGGGAGCGTCATCGGGACCGGCATGACGAAGAAGGACAGGAATCCTTGCAGTCTCCTCCTGATAGTCCCATTGGGGATCCCACGCAGCCGAATAGCAAACGGCGGCAAGGATCCGTTCCGGATAATCCCTGAGCATCGCAAGGGTCCAGTGTCCTCCGCTCGAATGCCCCCAGATCAACCATGGGACGGTAGGAAGTTCAGGCCGTCCAAGCTCATCGGAAGCCTTTCCAAGAACCTTCATCAGAGCAGCGGCACTTCCGGATTCGGGATGATGCCAGACATGGCAGTCGCCATGGATGGCAGTTTCAAGGATGGCCAAGTTCCATTTCCTTGCAAAAGCCTGGTACTGAAGGTCGTAAGGTTTTGTAATCCCAAACTGTTCCATCGTGCAACCATGCTGGAGAATCATGACCCCGCGAAGAGGGGCGGCTGTCCCGGGTACCCAGAGACCATATTCAGCAAAATCGGCGAAAGGGCAATCCTCCCCCTCAAGGGTATAGCGGAGTGTAGTGTCCGGGAGATTGCGGCACGACGCCAGCAAAAGCACGGAAAGGAAGGCAAGGAATATGATTCTACGGGTTCTCATGGTGATGATGCTATCGTTAACAACCGTAAAGTTAAGTCTTTTTGCAAATAATTTTCATATTTGACAAAATATCACTATCTTTGCGCTGATGTGAGAGATAGGTGACGAAAGCGTCTCCTATCTTTTGTTTTAAGACAATGGAAAAAGACGTAATACTCAAAAGCATTGAACCGGCAGTCAAGGATCGCGGCTGCTTCATAGTTGACCTCACTGTCAGCAAGGACAATGAGGTGACCCTGACCGTGGAGAAAGAAGCCGGAGAAGTCCTCCTGGATGATTGCATCGCCATCAACGATGCCTTCCTGGATGCCTTCGACAAGGACGAAGAGGACTATTCCCTCACCGTCTCTTCCGCCGGATTGGACCAGCCTTTCAAGGTCATGGGACAATATGTAAAGGCGATGGGCTCGCAGGTGACGGTCAGCCTCAAGGGAGGCCGCAAGCTTACCGGCATACTGACCGGAGTTACCGAGGATGGCATAACCATGCGCTATGCCCGCAAGGAGAGCGTCGAAGGCAAGAAGAAGAAAGTCACGGTTGAGTGTGAAGAGAACTTCAGCTTCGGTGATGTCAACTCTGTCAAGCCCCATGTTGAATTCAAGAAATAGGAAACAATAATCATAAAATGGAAAAGAAAGACGAAATAACTCTCATTGACGCCTTCAAGGATTTCAAGGAAGAGAAGAACATCGACAGGCCCGTTATGATGGG
>CADBMD010000016.1 GCA_902795735.1 uncultured Bacteroidia bacterium | reverse complement strand
GACATCGACGCGGTCCTGGTCGCCACTCCGGACCATACCCATGCGGTGATTGCAGCCCATGCCATGACGCTTGGGAAGCATGTCTATGTCCAGAAGCCTCTCACCCATTCGGTCTATGAGGCCCGCCTTCTCACGAAGCTGGCCAAGAAGTACAAGGTAGCCACTCAGATGGGTAACCAGGGTAATTCATTCGATGACTGCAGGCAGCTCTCAGAATGGATCTGGTCTGGAGTGATCGGCGAGGTCAAGGAGGTCCATTGCTGGACTGACCGTCCTATCTGGCCTCAAGGCCTCATGCAGCCGGCAGGCGGTGTGAAGGTGCCAAAGACTCTGGACTGGGACCTTTTCATAGGTCCTGCCGAGATGCGGCCTTATGATCCGGCCTACACGCCGTGGAACTGGCGGGGATTCTACGATTTCGGTACTGGTGCCCTGGGAGACATGGCATGCCATATCATGGACCCTGTCGTGATGGCGCTGGGAATCAAATATCCGACCAGTGTAATGGCCAGTTCGACGCTGAGCAACCTTTATTCTCCGCCTCATGCCGAGAAGATAACCTACACCTTCCCTGCCAGGGAACCGAAGGGCAATGTCCGCATGCCGGAGGTGAAGGTCTATTGGTACGACGGTGGCTTGCTTCCCGACCGTCCGGAAGAACTTCCTGACGGGACTATGATGGGGGACGAGAACGGCGGCTTGATCTTTGTCGGTACGAAGGGCAAGATTATGGCCGGCTGCTATGGACTGAAGCCGACCTTGCTGCCTGCCTCGGCCATGGATCTCTACAAGCAACCGGCTCCGGTCCTGCGAAGGGTCCCTGGTGGCAACGGTGACATCTGGAGTACGGATGCCCATGAGCAGGACTGGATCCGTGCATGCAAGGAATCTCCGGAAAACCGTGTGGAGACTTCTTCCAATTTCCAGGTCTCCGGTCCTTTCACCGAGATGGTCGACATGGGAGTCCTTGCAGTACGTCTTTCAGGCCCTACAGGCCTTCACCGCGAGCTGAAATGGGACGGTGAGAACATGTGCTTCACCAACATATCCGATACCGACAAGATCAGGATAGTCAATTATGACGATTTCAAGGTCATTGACGGAGATCCTCGTTTCGACCGCCGATATGCCGAGTTCGGTGCAAAGGACATGGCCCGTGAATGGATCCGTCATACTTACCATAATGGTTATTCTTTACCGGACATGCCGAATGACTAGGAGCAGGATATTCATAGGATTGGCCATCGTACTTTCAGCGATGGCCTTTTGCGCTTGTTCGCAGAAAAAGGATGCTGCCGAGTCCCTTGGGTGGAAACTGGCAGTCCAGTCTTACACTTTCCACAAGTTCTCTTTCGAAGATGCTTTGGACAAGACGGCCCAGCTGGGCATAAAGTACATCGAAGCTTTCCCGGGACACCGCCTTGGTGGCAAGTGGGGCGACCAGGTTTTCGGCTATGGCATGGATGATGCCACTCGCAAGGAAATCCTTGCCCTGGCTTCTTCCAAGGGAGTCAGGATTGTCGGTTCAGGGGTTTTCGTCCCCTCCGATCCTTCGGAGTGGGAGAAGGAATTTGAATTTGCCAAGTCCATGGGCTTTGAATATATCTCCGCTGAACCAGCCATGAGCGACTGGGATCTCGTGGAGGAGCTTTCTGAAAAGTATGGGATCTCCGTCTCTGTCCACAATCATCCTCGTCCTTCGACCTACTGGACTCCCGACAGCCTTCTGATGGCCGTTTCAGGCCGGTCTTCAAGGCTGGGTTCTTGTTCGGATGTAGGACACTGGAAAAGATGCGGACTGGACCATCTGGAATGCCTGCGCAAACTCAAAGGAAGGATAATCTCCCTGCATTTCAAGGATATCGCTCCAGACGATGCTGAAGGAGGCCCTCATGATGTGATCTGGGGTACCGGGGTGCTGGATGTGCCCGCAATGCTAGGAATCCTCAAAGAGCAAGGATTCAAGGGTTATTTCGCCATTGAATATGAGTACAACTGGGACAACTCTGTTCCCGACATCCAGAAGTGCATCGATTATTTCAACACTGTGTCCCTTTCTTGCCAGCGTCAGGATAATTCCTTCGCCTGGGGGGATACCGGAGATGGTAATTACAAGAATCCGGTCCTTGCAGCTGATTTCTCGGATCCCGATGCCATCAGGGTAGGGAACACCTACTACATGGTAGCCTCGGACTTCCATTTCATGGGCATGCAAGTCCTTTCATCAGATGACCTGGTGAACTGGCGTTATGTTTCACAGGTTTATGACAGGTTCGATGTTCCGGGCTGGGAGGAGGTAAACCGTTACGCGGGAGGATCCTGGGCCCCAAGCATAAGGTACCATGACGGGAAGTTCTTCGTGTATTTCTGTACTCCGGATGAAGGCTTGTTCATGAGCGAGGCGACCGACCCTGCAGGCCCTTGGTCTCCACTTCATTGTGTGGAGAGTGTCGTGGGCTGGGAAGATCCTTGCCCGTTCTGGGATGAAGACGGAACGGCGTACCTTGGCCATAGCCGCCGAGGTGCCGGTCCCATCATCATCCACAAGATGTCAGCCGATGGACGGACTCTTCTGGACGAGGGCGTGACTGTCTATGAAGGACCTGTGGCAGAAGGTACCAAGATCCATAAGTGGGGAGGATGGTATTATCTGAGTATTCCGGAAGGGGGAGTCCGGGGAGGTTGGCAGACCGTGCTTCGTTCCAAGGACATCTATGGCCCATATGAGAGGAAGATCGTGCTTGAGACAGGTTCTACCGGTATCAACGGTCCTCATCAGGGCGCCATAGTCGACACGCCCAAGGGAGAATGGTGGTTCCTGCATTTCCAGCAGCTTGACCCGCTAGGCCGCATAGTACATCTTCAGCCTATGCGCTGGGAAGATGAATGGCCGGTTATCGGGGAGGATTACGATGGAAATGGCGTAGGTGAACCAGTGCCGGGAGGTGTGAAACCGGATGGGAAGAAAGTCCGTAAACCTTTCCTGCCTGCTACCTCGGATGATTTCTCAGGGCAGACACTTGGTCTGCAATGGCAGTTCAACCATAACCCGGTTGATGCTGCCTGGTCGCTTTCAAAGCGCAAGGGATGCCTGACCTTGGATGCCCTGCAGGCTCCTGCCTTTACTTCTGCTAGAAATACCTTGACACAGAAGCTGATGGGTATGGCTGGAGCATATTCGGTGAAGTTGGATGCCGACCAGATGGCTGACGGCCAGTTCGCAGGTCTTGCCTGCATGGGAAGGATCTGTCATGAAGTCGGTGTCAAGATGAAGGACGGGGTGAAAACGCTCTGCGTCGATTCTGAGGGGGAAGAGTCTGCCACCATGCCGTTGCCTTCTCCGGTAATCTGGTTCAAGCTTGAATTCGACATAGCTTCCAATACATTCCGGTTCCTTTGGAGTGAAGATGGCAAGGACTATTCACCGATAGGCAATCCTTTCCCGATGGATTTCGGATTCTGGAAAGGCGCACGGCCCGGCCTGTTCAGCTTCAATGTGAATCAGCCCTCAGGAACGGCCTGCTTCGATGACTTTGTTTATGAGAGGGTTTTATAAATACATTGTCCCAACTGCGTTTATGAGCGATACTTTGCTTATATTTGCAAAGTGCATCAAGAGTCTCCCTTTGAGGAGCGCCAACCGAGCAGCCAGAAGCCACGGTGGCAAAGCGATGCGGATAGTTCAACATCAAAAAAAGTATGGTATCATGGAAAAGAATTGCAAGTATCGGTTGGTAGTGGTCCAGAACGGCCAGTATGGAGTTGTCAAACTCGAAAATGAGAAGGAAGTCCTTGGAGAATATGTCTCCCTTGAGGATGCATTGATGGATGCCGAAGGAAAGTTCAAAATGCTCGAACTCCTCCAGAGCTCCATCGACGTGCTGGATGGCACTCCCGCAGACTTTGTGAATACTGTCAGCGGAGATGGCCACGCCAATTTTACCGACCACTATTTTATCGAGGCTGTCGTCTCAAAGTAAGAAAAACAGACTAACGTAGCTTGAACTTTATCATGGCGACGCTGTGAGGGGGAAGGACCGTGGCAAAGTCCTTCCTCCTTGCCGTTACATCAAGCTGAGACTCCTCGAAGAAGCTGTGTGGGGTTACATCGTAGGAGGATAGCAATACTGCTTCTTCTACGGTTCCTTTCAGGCTGAATGTGAAAGTCCTGTCAGAGTCATAGGAGGAGTTGACCAGGGTTACGGTCAGGACTCCGTCCTTGATGGTGGCGGCTGTCGAGAAGTCTTCATTGCCTTCGACCTTGCAGACTCTTCCGTCCTGATGGGCTTTCATCAAGGCGAAAACCTGGCCGTTCGCCGTGAGCCGGCTTCCTTCCGGAGTCACGAGTATCGCTCCTTCGCCTACTGGCTGGAAGTAGCAGACTATCGGGATGTCAAGAGGTCCGCTCTCGTTGATGTAGAAGTGCATCGTCCTGGCTGCATAGATCCCTTCCGTGACGCAGGAAGGCCTGTACCAGGAGTACCACTGGTTCCACTCGTCGAACGAGATGTGGAGGTCCTTGCCTGTTGCGTCAAGGCTTTCCCTCATCCGTCTGGCCTGGTTGATGTTTCCGCCGAGGGAGCCCACGGTTTCCTCGAAAGATTTCCTGGTTTCCTCAGGACTGCGGCGCGGGTATGTTCCAGGTTGTGCCCGAAGACGTAAGGGGAAAGATACTCATTCTGGACGACGTCAATCCTTTGGGCGTTTGTATTGGCTGCGCAGATGATTGCGAGAGCCATTGAAAGGAAAAACTATTTCATGAATCGGACTTATTCAAGGAAGTGGCTTGTGCGTGTGGGAGAGTAAAGCTCCCATAGAGAGGCTATGGCCCATCCCGGAGCAAAATATTCATTGTAGAATCCGCGGCCGTTCTTGCCGTAATCCCATGCAGTGCTTTGTATGAATTCGGGATAGAAGCCTTCCTTCCCGACTCCGCACATCCTGCCGGGCACGGGAAGAAGCTGGTCGAGCGAAGAACTGATCAGTTCGTACATCTTGACGAACCTTTCTTCGCCCAAGGTCTCGCCTAGCCATTTGACTATGTGGGCAAGCTCGAAGACGAAGACATCGGCACAGTTGTTCTCAACTGACACGTTGCCCCAGCCCCTGGTCTTCAGGTCCAGGTCTCCGAAAATCTGTCCCTGGGCATAGGGGATGTCCCATAGATAGTACCAAGACAGGGCGAAATAGGCGGCCTGGCGGCAAAGCTCGAGGTAGTGCTGCCTCTCCTTGCCTTTTGTGACTTTGGCAAGGTAGTAGGTAGCGGTCACTGCTGCAATTGCAGCCTCCTTGTCTTCGCAGTTGTTGTCCAGGGTGGAAGAATAATAATCACTCTTGGATATGATGTTTTCCTCTATGTAGCCGACGGTACGCTTGGCCGCCGCAAGATATTTTTTGTCACCGAAGTACTTGTAGCCCATGACCAGGGCAGATGTCGCGGAAGGCGTGGATCCTCCGCTGGAGTCGACATCCGTTCCGTCCATGCGGAATTTCCGTGGATAGCTTCCGTCTTCTTTCAGGAGTGAGACCATGTTGTCCAGCAGGGTGCGGACGCGTCCATCCCATTCCTTGTGGATGCGGCCGTTTTCCTTTTCGTACTTGAGGTAAAGGAGCAGGGCATAGACACCTTCGGACTCCCTGCGGATGCTGAGGGGCATTTCCTCCTCCGGAGGCACGGCACGTCGGAAATCTATCTTGTCGAGCAGGTAGCCATTGGAAGTGAACCCGTTCTCGAGGAAACTATCGAAGATCGAGTTGCCTATCCTGACGATGTCTTCCTGGCCGGTCTGGTAGCCATATTCAACGGCATTGAAGGCGTTCAGCAGCGTCCTTCCGCAAAAGCCGACCTCCATGATGGGAACATTCTTGCATTCTGCTATGCGCATCCCGAGACTGGTATAGAACTTCAGCGGATAACCTTCCACCAATCCTATCCGGAAATATTTCGACAGCTGTGCCTTCATCTGCTCGGGGGTGTATAGCGGTACCAGCGGCTCCGGAGCCATCCTGTCGAAGGAATATTCCCAGGCCTCTTTCACGAAAGTGCCGTAGTCCTCGCTGCTGTCGGTGCGAACGTACCATGTCAGGGTCTTTTCTTCTCCGGGCTCAAGCTTGGCGAAGGCCTGGATCGGCGGGGCAAGAGTAAGCTTGCGGATGTAGCTGGTCGGGGTCTCCATGTAGGGATAGCCGAAAGTGAGGCTGGAAACAGGTTTCTCAGAATCGATACCCAGGAAACCTATCGAGCTTTCGCCGGACAGGATGACTTCTCCTTCAAGGCTGGTTGTAAGGGCGTCACAACCCTCGTCCAGCTTCCTCATGACGCTTACCGACCGGCCGTCAACCTTGTTGAAGGCCGCCGTCATCGGGATGGACATGCGGTCTTCCCTGAAGTTCCAGGCTTTTGATGAGTGGAAAGAAGGTGCCTTTTCTGGTGACCGGAGATTGAGATGGTACCAGAATCCGGGAAGGTAGTACTCTGAATCTTCAGAAGGGAAGCCCGTCCCGATCTCTGCCTGGTAATTGAAATAAGTCCTCCTGGAGGCCTTGATGATAACAGTGAAAGCAAACTCCTTGTCGCTTATCTGCCTTGTGGATTCGGTCACCGTGACTGGTAGGGAAGCTTGTGCAGGATCTTTCAAGTCATACCGTACGGCTGGGTCGCCTGGTTGCTTGATGCTGATGAATGACTTGACGGGGAGGTTCTGGGTTGCCTGTGAGTTGGCATGGGCGGCTGCCATAACGGGCAGCAATGCCATCAACAAAAGATGGAGAAGTCTACGATTATTCATAATAAGAAGATCACCTATTGCAAAAATACGTTTTTTTTTGATTACATGCACTGCTTCACCCACCCACAGCCATACCTTTTTAAATCCTAACGACAGGCCGGGCCTCAAGCTAACCAGCCACGAAAACCCGCCCTAAGCGTGGCTGCAACTACCCAATCCGACCATCCAGCCACGAAAACCCGCCTTAAGCGTGGCTACAACTACCCGATCCGACCTTCCAGCCACGAAAACCCGCCCTAAGCGTGGCTGCAACTACCCGATCCGACCTTCCAGCCACGAAAACCCGCCTTAAACGTGGCTGCAACTACCCAATCCGACCTTCCAGCCACGAAAACCCGCACTAAGCGTGGCTGCAACTACCCAATCCGACCTTCCAGCCACGAAAACCCGCCCTAAGCGTGGCTGCAACTACCCAATCCGACCTTCCAGCCACGAAAACCCGCCTTAAACGTGGCTGCAACGTCGAAACGCGGAACTCTGCGGGCAGATATTTGTCGAAAACATGACTTTACAGTTCAGCACGGAACTCTACGGGTCGATATTTGACGAAAACATGACTTTGCAGTTCGGCACGGAACTGTATGGGTGCTTGTTCGGGTGCCTATGCGATAACAAAATGGTCCGTTTCCGTGACCGGAAAAGCGCTTCGGGTGCCTATGCGATTACAAAATGTTCGATTTCCGTGACCGGAAAAGCACTTCGGGTGCCTACTAGGGTACAAAAGGACCGAAGACTGACTCCAGGGAACTGCACTGGCTGAAAAAAGGTGCGGTAGGAGCAGACTCCGGCCTTAGGCCGTACTCAGCCGCAGCGAGCCCTGAGATTTATCGAAGGGCGAAGCGAGAATGGACTCGGCCGGGGCCGGATGTCTGCTCTGTTTTGTCTGTCCTTCGGCAGGCTCGGGATGGAGGGGACTCGCTGCGGAACTCTGCGGGCAGATATTTGTCGAAAACATGACTTTACAGTTCGGCACGGTACTATACGGGTCGATATTTGACGAAAACATGACTTTGCAGTTCGGCACGGAACTGTATGGGCTGAAAACAGCTCCTGGAATTACCCTGGGAGCCGTAGTTTTTCGTAACAAATACTATATCGTCATCTACTATTTCCCGAAATATATTGTATTATCATCACTGCAAATGACACTATTTCTATCGGCGTAAGCAATAAATGTGTACGTGTGACCCGTATATGGAGATGTTACTTTCAATATTGCTTGTTGCCGTTGGATGTGTGTGACCTTCACTGCCTCAGTAATTGCTCTGCCACTTACCTTTACACCAGATGAACTAATGATAATTTCGATACGACCTCTTTTGGGTAATTAAATGATAGTCAGAAATATAAGCGCCAATGGTCCGACAGACGTTGGATGATCGGGCCTTTCAGAACGCCCTGCAAGGCTGACTTCGTGGGAAGGCTAGACAATTTTGCCTAACCTTTCCAGTGATTATGTAGCACAGGGGATCGAAAAACCCTCTCACTGGGATGATGAATGTCATCTTATGTCTGATCTGTGAGCGTTTAGGCCGGTTTTCTCACCGAACTAAATCTCAAGGCACGTTCGTGAGCGTTTAGGTGCTTAAATCCAATGAATTACGGCGAAAAAGAAAAAGGGCAAACCCTCAATTTTGAAGATTTGTCCTTTTGGGCTCCTCAAGCAGGACTTGAACCTGCGACCCCCTGATTAACAGTCAGGTGCTCTAACCAACTGAGCTATTGAGGAAGGTTTGGGATTGCAAAGGTACAACAAAAAGACATTTATCCAAATTTTTTTGTGCTTTTTTTTGTGTACCTTTGTGTGATTTTTGGAGCACAGGAGATGGATATAGACCTTTTCTCGGACATAGTAAAGAACTTGATTCTTGACAATGATCAAGTTACGTTACCTGGTCTAGGAACATTCGTCTCCGAGGTCATGCCATCGACTTTCTCTGACAAAGGCTACACTATCAATCCTCCTTACCGCCGACTGTCTTTCCGGCAGCGCTGGGAAGAGTCCGACACCCTTCTTGTCGATTTCTATTCGGAGAGCAATGGGATAGATTCCGGTGATGCTGAAAGGATCATCTCTGGATTCATTTCTGGTTTGAGGGAGACTCTCCAATCTAAGAAGCTTGTCTTGCTTCCGGGACTCGGGAGGCTGAGGGCTACGAAGGAAAATATTTTCTTTTTCATAGCTGATGAGGATCTTGACATCCATCCTGAAGGTTTCGGTCTCCGTCCGGTTTCACTTAAAACCCATGAGGAGACTGCTGATGAAGTCTCAGAGGCTGTTAGGGAATTGAAGGAGATAGTCACTGAGGATCCTTCTCCAGACCATTCTTCATCTCGTCAGGAAGTGCAGTCGGGAGTTCAACCGGCCATGCAGCCCGTGGTTCAGCCGACCGTGCAGCCGGAAGTGCAATCAACCGAACAGCCTAAACCTCAGCCGGAACCTCAGCCTGCGGCACAAGCTGCGGAAGTGCCTGCGGGGGAGAGGTCGAGGTCAGTCTGGCCGAAGGTTTTCAAAGCGCTGTTGTGGATCCTGGGTCTGGTTATCCTTTTCCTGGTTGCCTTTATCTTGATGTCAAGGTTCGCCCCGGACTTCACGGACTCGTTACTCTACACGGAAGAAGAACTGCGCATTATTAATTATTGATGTAATGAAAGATTTGCTATTAGGGCCTGGAATAGCCCACTCGATACTTGTTTTCGCCGTCGTGATTGCATTCGGGCTTTGGCTCGGCCGCTATAAGATAAAGGGAATTTCAATCGGATCTACCTGGATCCTGTTCGTGGCTATCGTACTTGCCCATTTCGGGGTAAGGGTTGATACGACAGTAATGAATTTCATGAAAGATTTCGGCCTGATCCTGTTCGTCTTTTCTATCGGACTCCAGGTCGGCCCTGGTTTCTTCCATTCCTTCAAGAAAGGAGGACTTCTGATGAACGGCCTTGCCCTTTGCCTGGTGCTCCTCGCCGTCGCAGTCACTGTGGCAATCCATTTCATTTCTGGAGAGGACCTCAAGACAATGGTGGGTGTGATGTCCGGAGCTGTAACCAACACTCCCGGCCTTGGTGCTGCCCAGCAAACCATGGGCGAAGTGCTTAATTCAGAAGGTGTCCTGGCATCGGAAGTGACCTCGGCGACAGCCGGACTTGCCTCCGCCTATGCCGTAGCATATCCCTTGGGCGTACTCCTGGTGATAGCCCTCATAATATTCTTCAAGGCCATATTCAAGGTCGACCTTGACAAAGAGAAGGCAGAACTGGAAAAGGAAGATGATTCTGAAGGCCATGCCCGCAGGATGCACTGCGAAGTGGAGAATCCTGCCATTTTCGGCCAAAAACTGTCCATGGTGAAGAAGGATGGCGGCAGCGACTTCGTCGTTTCGAGGATTCTCAGGGATGGCGTCATTTCCATCCCTGGTCCAGATACCGTCCTGATGCAGGGAGACAAACTTTTGGTAGTTACCAATCAGGCTAATGTGGACCATGTCAGGATCCTTTTCGGGAAGGAGGTCCCGATGCATCTGCAGGACTGGCAGAAGATAGACATAAAGACCACTTCAAAGCGGGTCATCGTGACCAAGCCATCCTTGACGGGAATCAAACTGAAGGATCTTAACATAAGGGCCAAGTATGGTGTGTCCGTGACGAGGATTACCAGGGCCGGACTTGATCTCGTAGCCCGTCCTAACCTGATCCTTCAGATGGGCGACAACCTTAAGATCGTCGGACCAGAATCTGGTGTCGATGCTGTTTCCGAACTTGTCGGAAACAGGATGACCAGCCTTGATAAACCGAATCTGATTCCTATCTTTTTCGGAATAGCCTTGGGTGTGATACTTGGGACATTGCCCCTCAAGTTCCCCGGAATCCCTCAGCCTGTCAAACTCGGCCTTGCCGGAGGACCTCTTATCATTTCCATCCTGCTTGGTTATTTCAGTCCCAGGTGGAAGATAACCGTATATACGACCAAGAGCGCCAACATGATGCTCCGCGAGATAGGGATTTCATTCTTTATGGCCGCCGTCGGTCTGGGAGCAGGACAGAATTTCATCAGTTCCATCGTCGGCGGAGGTTACTGGTGGATCCTTTACGGAGCCTTGATAACTTTCATCCCAGTCCTTCTCATCGGTCTTATCGCACGCTACTTGTGTAAGTTGAATTTCTATCAGATCTGCGGCCTTATATCCGGAGGAACGACCGACCCTGCTGTCCTGGCATTCACTCAGGGAGCATACGGAACGGATTATCCTTCCATCAATTATGCTACTGTCTATCCTTTGTCCATGTTCCTCAGGGTCCTGGTTGCCCAGCTGCTGATCCTGATGGCATTTGCTTAAATCAACATGTTCGAACTGATTTATCCGGTCGATCCGGCCCCTGTGCTTCCATTTCCTACGGTTGACAATCCCGGCGGACATCCTGTCCAGCAGGGTGAGATGATTCCCGTAGTCGAAGAAACCGGCCTTGTCATTGGCCAGGCCTCAAGGGACAGCGTCCATGGCGAGGTAAAGCTTCTTCATCCTGTTGTGCACCTTCACATCGTGAACCGCAATGGTGAACTCTTCCTTCAGAAGAGATCCATGAAGAAAAAGCTCCTTCCTGGCAAGTGGGACACTGCTGTCGGAGGGCATGTCGATTATGGAGAGCTCCTGGAAGCCGCGCTTTTCAGGGAGGCTTCCGAAGAGCTTCAGTTCGAGGGATTCAACCCGGTCTACCTGAAATCGTATGTCTGGGAGAGCAGTGAAGAGAAAGAGCTCGTAAATGTCTTCGCTACCGTAGGCAACTTTGAGTTGGATCCGTGCAATGAAGAAGTCACCGAGGGGCGTTACTGGAGCATGGAAGAGATTGAGGCAGGACTAGGTAAAGGAATATTCACTCCTAATTTCGAACAGGAGTTCTCTACGACCAGGCACTCACTTCTTGCACTTCTGTAATGAATAAGGAAATCGACAAATTCATAAAGGACCAGCTTTCTGTCTGGCCTTTGGCCGCAAAGAACTATAGAGCCTTGAAGAAGGTCCGTGCCAAGAGCCTGACGATCGGCGGCCTGGATGTTGTCGTGCAATACAATCCTTCCAGGAAGATATCTTCCGAGGCCCCTTTGGATCCGGAATCGGTAAAGGCCAGGCCATGTTTTCTCTGCCCGGAAAACCGCCCTGCGGAACAGCATGATATCGAATTCGAAGGTCGGAAGGGGAGGAAATACAGGATTACCCTGAATCCATTCCCTATTTTTCCCAGGCATCTGGTCGTGTCGAGTTTCGACCATATTCCCCAGTCGATCTGGCGTCGCTATCAGGACATGCTGGATTTCGTCAGGGACAATCAGTCATTCACTTGCTTCTACAACGGTCCCAAAAGCGGAGCCTCTGCCCCTGACCACATGCATTTCCAAGCTTGCCCCAGGGGTCTGATGCCGTTGGAAAAGAGAGTGGATTTCCTCCTGGATGGAGGACTCGAGCGGAAGCCGCTTGTCTACATGACGAGCGTCAAGGAAGCTGACCTTTATCATCTTGATGAATATGTCAGGGGCGTTTTCGTCCTGAGGGCAATGACAGCGAAGTCCCAGGCGAAATTGTTCTACAGGCTCCTGGACTGTGCCCAGGTAAAGGAAGGGGACTCTGAACCGAGGATAAACATCATTACATGGCGTACGGCGAATGAGTTCCGCTCCGTAGTGATATTCAGGGAAAAGCATCGGCCGCATCATTATTTTTCCGACTCTTCGGACCATCTGGCGATGAGTCCCGGTTGTGCGGACATGGGTGGGACCTTCATCACCACCCGTCCCGAGGATTTCGATAAGATCGATCCGTCATTGTTGGAGAGCGTCCTTGACGAAGTCTGCGTTTCTCCCGCGGACGAAGAGGGGATAATCTGGCGTCTGACCAGGAAACAGCCCAGGATCGAAGTCGGGATCATGTCTGCGGATGAAATTGAATTCGAGATAGTTTCGGACGGTGCCGGCCCGCAGAAGGTGTCTTATGAGGATGGCCGGATCTCGTACAACGGAGTCCTTTTCGACGAGCTGGTGTTCGACGCCCAGACTGAGTCTACGATGTTCGCCGAGCCTTCTTTCATCTTGCACAGGGTGACCATCGGGGTCGGTTTCCATTGGGAGCGTGAGCAGACGCAGAAGTTTGCCGGAACATTGAAGTTCATTGTCGACGGAGGGAAAGTGACCGCCGTGAATGTGGTCGGAGTCGAAGATTACCTGCTCAGCGTCATTTCATCTGAAATGAAGTCCAGTGCTTCTCTGGAGTTCCTCAAGGCGCATGCCGTGATTTCCCGTTCATGGGTCCTGGTGCAGATGTTGCGCCGGAAAGATGGACCAGACCAGGGAATATCCGGCAGGGCATCCGGGGTGGAAGAGAACCCTTCCGGGGAGTACATAAAATGGTTCGACCACGAAGACCATACGCTTTTCGATGTGTGTGCGGATGACCATTGCCAGCGCTATCAAGGCCTGTCCATGGCGGTAGGGGATACTGTCAGGAAAGCCATCGACCAGACATGGGGGCTGGTCCTGGCTTATGGCGGAGCGATCTGTGATGCTCGCTTTTCAAAGTGCTGCGGAGGCAGGATGGAGTCTTTCAGTACTTGTTGGGAGGATAAGGAATATCCCTACCTTCGTCCTTTGCCCGATACCGCAGGTGAGGAAGAGGGTGGTGATCCTTTCTGCAACACCTCAGACCAGCAGATCCTTTCCCAGGTCCTTAATGACTATGACCTTGAGACAAAGGATTTCTACCGCTGGAAGGTGGAATTCACCCGTGCCGGACTGTCCGAACTGGTGAACCGCCGGTCAGGAATGGATTTTGGAATGATAAAGGACTTGGAACCTGTAGAACGTGGGCCTTCCGGAAGGCTGAAGAAGCTGAGGATAGTCGGAGAAAAGAAGACTTTGGTCATAGGGAAGGAACTCCTGATCAGGAAATGGCTTTCTGAATCTCACTTGAAGAGCTCCGCTTTCGAGGTTTCCTGGGATGGAGACAGAGTGACCCTCGACGGTTCCGGCTGGGGACATGGCGTGGGCTTGTGCCAGATAGGTGCGGCGGTGATGGCAAGCCGCGGGTATTCCTTCGAGGAGATATTGCATCACTACTATCCCGGAGCCGGATTGACAAGACAACAATAACCACTTGCAGATGAAAGATAAGAGATCTCCCTGGTATTGGATTCCGACGGTCTATGCAGCCGAAGGCCTGCCCAATATCATAGTCACCGGAGTTTCGGTGGTCATACTCCTTCAGATGGGCCTCACCAACACCCAGATCGCCTTGTACACCAGCTGGCTCCAGCTCCCCTGGATCATCAAGCCTCTCTGGAGCCCTTTCGTCGATGTCTTCAAGACCAAGCGCTGGTGGGTGATCGCCATGCAGATGCTCCTCGGAGCTGCTTTCGCAGGTGTCGCTTTCACGATTGGAACTTCATTCTGGTTCCAATGCTTAATGTTCTTCCTTTTCCTCATGGGCTTCTCCAGCGCGACACACGACATCGCTGCTGACGGCTACTACATGATAGAACTGGACGGTCACCAGCAGTCTTTCTTCGTCGGGATCAGGAACACGGTCTATCGTCTTGCCGTAATATTCGGAAATGGTGTGCTGGTGCCTGTAGCCGGCATCATACAGAAAGCATCCGGAGGCAAGGTGGCCTTTTCATGGAGCCTGGTCTTCTTCGGCCTTGCAGGATTGTTCCTTGCAATCGCCCTCTACCATAAGTTTTATCTTCCGAAGAGTCCCAATGACCAGCCTAGGGAACTCTCTGCCAAGGAAACATGGAAAACTCTTGGCAGGAGTTTTACAACCTACTTTACGAAATTTCCCGCCAAGGAAATCATCGTGGCCCTTCTGTTCCTTCTGCTTTTCCGTTTCCCCGAGGCGCTTCTTACCAAGATGAGCCCCACTTTCCTGTTGAGGCCTGCCGTCGAAGGAGGGCTTGGCCTTAGTTCCGAGCAGTATGGACTTGCATATGGCACCATCGGCGTGATAGGACTTATACTGGGCGGAATCTTGGGTGGAATCCTTGCCAGTCGCGACGGAGTCAAGAAATGGCTCTGGCCCATGGTCCTGGCCCTGACCCTCCCGGACTTGGTCTATGTCTATCTCAGTGCCGGACACAATCCTGGGTTTGCGGTCGTGACTGCCTGCATATTCATTGAACAGTTCGGCTATGGCTTCGGCTTTACGGCACTGACCCTTTACATGCTCTATTTCAGCCAGGGTGAGTTCAAGACATCGCACTATTCCATCTGTACCGGAATCACCTATCTTGGCCTTATGCTTCCCGGCATGGTCTCAGGCTACCTGGCAGACAAGCTCGGCTACCACCAGTTCTTCATCATGGTCATGGTTTTCTGCCTTATAACTTTCGCAGTGACTGCATTGATAAAGATAGACCCGGCTTTCGGCAAGTCCTCAGCCAAATCCTCAGAGACAGAAAAAACGAACGAAAATGAACAATAAGACTCTCCATTTCCTGGCAGCGGCAGTCCTTTCCATCTGCTCAGCGATAACTGTCCACGCACAAGTACGTCCTGGCATCGAAGTCCTTGAAGGCCGTGATTTCGACGGGCTGAAAGGCAAGAAGGTCGGCCTCGTGACCAATCCGAGCGGGGTGGACAGCCATCTCCGTTCCACCATAGACATCCTTAACGACTCGCCCGAGGTCGATCTCAGGAAACTGTTCGCTCCCGAACATGGAGTGCGCGGAGATGTCTATGCAGGAGGACGAGTGGAGGACGGGAAGGATCCGAAGACAGGGCTTCCGGTTTATTCAGTCTATGGCTCCACAAGGAAACCTACGGCTGAAATGCTTTCCGGACTGGATGTAGTGGTCTATGACATACAGGACGTGGGCAGCCGCTCCTACACGTTCATCAGCACTCTCGGTCTTGTGATGCGGGCCTGCGCGGAACAAGGGATCGAAGTAATGGTCCTGGACCGGCCGAATCCCCTCGGAGGCAACAAGGTCGAAGGTTGCCTGGTGGAGGATGGCTTCCATTCATTCGTCAGCGAATTCAAGATTCCATACATCTATGGACTGACCGTAGGGGAACTTGCAATCCTCATCAATGAAGAAGGCCTCAATCGTGGAGAGAGGGGAAAGGATGCACCTTTGAAATGCAAGCTTTCCGTTATTCCGATGGATGGATGGCACAGGAATATGCTTTATTCCGACACGGGCCTTCCCTGGGTCCTGCCTTCCCCGAATATTCCTTATCCTCAGTCAGCTATCAACTATCCTTCGGCCGGTATCGCCGGCGAGTTCCAGGGATACTTGAATATCGGCATAGGCTATACCCTCCCATTCGAGGTTTTTGCTGCCGAATGGATCGATGCGGAGAAACTCAAGGAGCGTCTGGACAGCTACAACCTGCCCGGAGTCGCTTTCCGGACCATCCATTTCAAGCCTTTCTCCGGCAGTTCGCAGGGCAAGCTGGTCCATGGAGTCCAATACCATTACACCGATTTCGATGCGGCTTGCTGTACTTTGACTCAGTTCTATGTGATGCAGGCAATCGGTGAACTATACCCCTCCAGGAACCCTTTCAAACTGCCTGGAGGACGCAATGAGATGTTCGATAAAGTTTGTGGTACGGATTATGTAAGAGTGCATTTTGAGAAGCAGCTTAAAGTCGAGGACATCAAAGACTACTGGTTGAAAGATGTTGGAAACTTCAAGAAACTCTCCAAGAAATACTTGTTGTACGATTAACTTACATTAATACTACTAAAACTCACAAGATATGAAAAACATCATCAACATTGCAATCGCATCGATAGTGGCTCTTGCCATGGTTGCATTCCCTGTAGATTCATACTCTCAGGCCAGGCGTTCCTCGGGCGGTTCGAGGAGCAGCACCTCTTCAAATAGCAGTATGTCTGCAAGAAGTTCTTCTTCCCAGAGCAGGTCTTCATCTGCATCACGCAGTTCAGGATCTTCCTCGCGCAGCAGCTCACCGGCCTACAGCAGCTCCTCCCAGAACAGGTCATCTTCTGCATCACGCAGTTCAGGATCTTCCTCGCGCAGCAGCTCACCGGCCTACAGTAGCTCCTCCCAGAACAGGTCATCTTCTGCATCCCGCAGTTCAGGCTCTGCCTCCAGAAGCAGCTCCCAGGTTTCCGGCAGCTCTTCCCAAAACAGGTCTTCCTCTGCCTCCCGCAGCTCAAGTACTGCTGCTCGCAGGAACTCCCAGGTTACTGAGGGTTCATCCCAGAGCAGGTCTTCCTCTGCTTCCCGCAGCGCCCGTGAAAGGGTGGCACAACCGATTGGCTCTTCCGCATCCCGCAGCAATGTTGCCAGAGGCTCTTCAGCCAGCAACAGGGACAGGGAAGCCCAGAGAGTCGGGAACGCTACTCGCGGCGGACTGACCTCCTTCGACAGCAAGTCGATGTCCCGCAATGGGTCAGACGTGATGAAGGAAAACCGTAACGACTTCATGAGGATCGGCGAAGACAGGAATGTCCATAGGATCCCTCCGAGAGAGCGTGATTTCCTTCCCTACGACCGTGCCGGACATTTCTGGGGACACCATCCTCACTACTACGGCTACAGGGTCAACTACCTGCCGCCTCGCTACAGGAGGGTGACCTACTGGGGAATCGACTACTGCTTCTATGACGGAATCTACTACAGGCCCTACAACGGGTTCTGGGTAATCTGCAGGCCTCCTTTCGGAGTTTGCATCGACGTCGCAGTCTCCAACCTTGTGTTCTCGACGGTGCGCTTTGCGTACTACTACAACACCTACAGGATGTACAATGCGATCGATGCCAACAACCGGATCATCGACGAGCAGAACAGGATCATAGCGCAGAATAATGCGACCATCGCGGCGCAGAACAGTTCCCTCGCCCTGAACACGACCAGGGCCGATGATGCCTACTCCCTTGCCAACCGGCTTGGACTGGCACAGAGCTATGCCTACGCAAATCAGCCTTACTACTATCAGGACGGCGTCTTCTACATCGTCAACTCCAACGGCCAGTATGAGGTCATCGTACCTCCGGCAGGAGCTCTCGTGGAAGCTCTTCCTGATGACTACGACACCATCACCCTTGACGGAGTCAACTACTACAAAGTGGACGACACCGTGTACAGGACGACCCTCGTAGAAGGCAAGCCTTACCTCGAGGTCCTCGGACAGATGTACGGCAAGATGGCCCAGAAGTACAACTACGACTCCAACGGAGTTAAGTACAGCAATCTCTACTAAACTAAATGGACAAGCTAAAAGATTTATTTGAATCTTACACCGGCCAGAAAGTGACAGATGCGGAAGAGCTTAATTCTTCCGGTAGCAACAGGAGATATTTCCGCCTCAAGGGAGGGAATATCTCCCTTGTTGGTGTAATAGGTACCAACCGTGAAGAAAACAATGCCTTCGTACAGTTGAGCCGCCATTTCCTGGAGAAGGGAATCAACGTTCCTAAGGTCTTTGCTGTTGCCTCGGACGGGATGAGATACATCCAGGAAGACCTGGGCGATGACCAACTTTACAAGATGGTCTCCCAAGGCCGGGAGAGCGGCGAGTACAGTTCCTATGAGTGCCGCCTTCTTTGCAGGACCATGGAAATGCTTCCGAAGATCCAGTTCAAAGGAGCCTCCGGGCTTGACTGGTCGGTTTGTTATCCGGAACCTGCATTCAATGAGAGGATGGTCATGTTCGACCTCAATTATTTCAAGTACTGTTTCCTGAAGGCGACAGGGCTGGATTTCAATGAGGTAAGGCTGCAGGATGATTTCGAGAAACTGAAGGATGACCTCATGGAAGACATGGGGGATACATTCATGTACCGTGATTTCCAGGCCAGGAATGTCATGATCAAGGATGGCGAACCATATTTCATCGATTTCCAGGGAGGACGCAGGGGACCCGTCTATTACGACGTGGCATCCTTCATATGGCAGGCGCGGTCGAGGTATCCTGAAAAGCTCCGCAAGGAGATGGTACAGACCTACCTGACGGCCCTCAAGGGGTACATGCAGGTTGATGAGGCGTATTTTAATGAGCGGCTTCGTTTGTTCGTCCTGTTCAGGACGCTTCAGGTCCTGGGAGCATATGGTTTCCGTGGCTATTTCGAGAAGAAACCGCATTTCCTGGCCAGCGTGCCCTTCGCCCTCAGCAACCTCAGGCGGCTTCTCCAGACCCCATTCACTGCTTATCCCTATCTTAATGAAGTCCTGACCAACCTGACCACGATGGCGCAGTTCAACAACATCGCAGAGGACAAGAGGCTGGAGGTCAGCATATTCAGCTTTGCTTACAAGAAAGGGATCCCTGTCGATAATTCTGGCAACGGCGGAGGTTATGTCTTCGACTGCCGTTCCATCAACAATCCCGGTAAATACGAACATTACCGCCAGTTCACGGGCCTGGACCCCGAGGTGATCAAGTTCCTGGAAGATGATGGGGAAGTGACTCATTTCCTCGACAGGGTTTTCTTCCTTGTGGACAATCATGTCAAGTGCTTCATCGAAAGGAAGTTCTCCCATCTCCAGGTGTGCTTTGGCTGCACTGGAGGACAGCATCGCTCAGTCTATTGCGCCGAACATCTGGCCACGCATTTGTCCGAGAAGTTCGACATAAAGATCACTGTGACGCATCGGGAACTTGACATAGAAAAGATCCTGTGATGAAAGCGATGATTTTCGCTGCCGGTCTCGGCACAAGGCTCAAGCCTCTGACAGACAGCATCCCTAAGGCTTTGGTCAAGGTTGGCGGCAAACCTTTGATCTATCATGTGGCGGCGAAACTCAAGGCTGCCGGTTTCGATGAGCTGGTGGTGAATGTCCATCATTTTCCTGACATGATCATGGACTATGTGCGTGAGGAGGATGGATTTGGGATGAGAGTCGCCTTTTCGGATGAAAGGGACCTGCTCCGCGAGACAGGAGGGGGGATACGCCATGCCCGTCAATTGCTTGAAGGCGGCCCTTTCCTGGTCCACAATGTCGACATCCTTTCTGACCTGGACATTGGCTGGTTCCTTTCCAAAGCCCGACCAGATGCCCTTGCAAACATTCTGGTGAGTGAAAGGAAGACTCAAAGGTACCTGCTTTTCGACCAGGACATGAGGCTTGCCGGGTGGACCAACATTGCCACCGGCGAGGTCAAGTCGCCTTATCCTGGCCTGGATCCTTCGGAATGCAGGATGCTGGCTTTTGACGGAGTACATTTGATTTCTGACAGAATATTCACTATATTTGAAGAGGACGGCTGGGGAGAGAGGTTCTCCATAATGGATTTCTACATCCGTGAATGCGCCAATCACGCGATCTATGGAGTGGAACCGGAACATCTGGAGATGATGGATGTGGGAAAGGCCGAAACATTGAAGGAAGCAGAATCATTCTTATCCTCACTCAAATAACACACATTATGGCAAAATCAAAATTCTGGTCCGAGTTCAAGGACTTCGCCATGAAGGGTAATGTCATTGACATGGCTGTCGGTGTGGTCATCGGCGGTGCCTTCGGCAAAATCGTCACGTCTCTGGTTAGCGACATCATCATGCCTCTGGTAGGCGCCCTGTGCGGCGGCCTCAACTTCACAGACTGGAAGTGGGTCATCAGCAAGGCCGTCACTGAAGGTGGAGAAGTCGTGAAGCCCGAGGTTGCCCTGACATGGGGTAATTTCCTCCAGGTAGTCTTCGACTTCCTCATCATCGCCCTGTGCATCTTCCTGGTCATCAAGGCTATCAACAAGGCAAAGGCTCTTACCGAGAAGAAGGAAGAGGCTCCTGCCGAGCCCGAAGCACCGGCTCCGAAGCCTGACGACGTGGTCCTTCTCGAAGAAATCCGCGACCTTCTCAAGAAGCAGAACTAGAAGAAGGACTCTCCTGAGTCTTTTTAACGGCCCTGACGATCTTGTAACCCGTCAGGGCTATTATTATGCTCATGAACGGACTGATGATGTTGAAGAAGCAGTAGGGGAGATAAGTTATCGTGGGAACGCTGAGGATCGTGGCCTGCGTCATTCCGCAGCTGCTCCAGGGATAGAGCGGGGATGTGACGGTGGCAGAATCCTCCACTGCCCGGCTCAGCAGTTTTTGTTCGTATCCTTCTTTTTCATAGATGTCCTTGAATATGTTCGAGGTCAGGATTATGGACAGGTACTGGTCTGAAACGATGCCGTTGAGGATTGTGCCGGTCGCTACGGTGGAGCCTACGAGACCGCCTCTTCTCTTGGTGAGTGGGGTGATTACGGATGCAATGTTCCTTAGCATTCCGCTGGCTTTCATGGCAGCGCCGAAGCACATGGCGCTGATGATGAGGTAGACCGTGTTCAGCATTCCGATCATACCCCTGGATGTAACCAGCTGGTCCACTTCAGGGTTGCCTGTAGGTAGTGAAACTGTGTTGTAGATCGTTTCGACTACGCCGGTGAACATCACCTTCCATTTAGCGCCTTCGGTGACCGTGGATCCGATCTGGAGGATGTTGCCTGGCTGGAAGATGACGGCGAACAAGGCTGCAAGCATCGTCGACAGTGCAAGTACCATCAGTGCCGGCATTCTCCTGGCTATCATTATCATGGTGATGAGCGGGACTGTCAGCAGCCATGGACTGATCATGA
Organism: uncultured Bacteroidia bacterium; assembly: GCA_902795735.1. Taxonomy (GTDB): domain Bacteria; phylum Bacteroidota; class Bacteroidia; order Bacteroidales; family UBA932; genus Cryptobacteroides. The sequence continues at coordinate 16,282 of CADBMD010000016.1, read as the reverse complement.
AACGGGATCCGAGAGCTTGTGTGTATTCATTTATGGAAGAAGAGTCAGTCCCAGTGTGGGAGAACCCCAGGACAAGGAAGATCAGCAGGGTTACCGTGATTGAAGGAACGGTCGTGAAGAGCATGTAGCGGATGTGCTCGAACAGAGGGACCTTGTTGATGGATGAAGCCATCACCGTAGTGTCAGACAGAGGCGAGATCTTGTCCCCGAAATAAGCTCCCGAGATGATGGCTCCGGCAATGATTCCGTCGCTGAATCCTTCTGCCTTTCCGATACCCATGAGGGCGACGCCGATAGTGGCGATCGTGGTCCAGGAACTTCCGACCATCAGGGAGACAAGCGCGCAGATTATGCAGGCAGTGAAAAGGAATATCTTCGGACTTATGATCTTGACGCCATAGTAGATGAAGGTCGGAACTATCCCGCTCATGGTCCATGTCCCTGAAATGGCTCCGATCAGGAACAGGATCACTATGGCAGTAGTGACATCGCCGATGTTGTTCTTGATTGTATCTTCGAAATCCTGCCATGGGACCTTGAACAGCCACATGGCCAGCCACATGCCTATTCCGGCGGAAAAAAGGAGCGAGACTTGGCTGGCTCCCATGATGGCATCACTTCCGAAAATGCCTATGTCAAGGGCCAGCAAGGCTATCAAAACCAGGATGGGGATAAGGGAAATAACGAGTTTGAAGGCGTTTGTTCTCTTCATTGTGTCAGGTTCGTTCGTAAACAATGCGCAAGTTAAAAAAAAAATTATCATTTTTATGCAAGATTTCCGATTGTAGGGATTTGGTTAATGAGCTATGAAGATGAATATTACAACTCTGAAGGAGATAAAAAGGTCCCTTGCCGGCATATTCGCCTTGTCGGTGATGGCTTTACCTTTGATGCTCACCCAGGCTTGCAATGACCTTGACGAGGGTCTTGTGAACGAGGGGACCCAGGCCAGCAACACGACGATAGGCTCCGGGCAGATCGTAACCGTCCGGAGATCCTCGGTAGGGAGGACCTATTTCCAGTTGGACCAGGACGTTACCCTGGATCCCAAGGGATGGGTCAATCCTTATTCAAGGGAAGTGAGGGCTCTTTTGTCATATTCAGAGTTGAAAGAAAAAAGTGACTTCTGCACCAAATCCGTCAAGGTGGAAAAGATCGACTCCCTGCCTACCATCAATGCCCTTTACATTGATGTAGATGACGGCATGGAAGACGGTTCTCCTTATCCTGTCTTTGCAGTAGACGTCGGTTATTCGACGACTGCCGAGCTGATGGCGGCCAGTAATCCGGTTGACATTGTCAGCGATAATGATGTCCCGGACTGGATGACATTTTGCGAAGACGGGTACCTTACAGTCCACTTTGCGACATTTTGGGGAGATGTCACGCCTCACACTGTCAATCTCTACTCTTCGCGTTATCACCCAAACCATCTCTATTTTGTCCACAAGGACAATGGGGACATCCAGAAGGACTGGGGTGAGAGTTTCGCCGCTTTCAAGATTGCCCATCTCTTCCCCTCAAGGAAGGATGGTTATTCCAATCCTGACTATGTCGTCCTTCACTGGATGTCATTCAATGGCGAAAAGACGATAAAGTTGAAGTACCGGCAACGGGCAGTTGAGAAGTAAAGTGTTGAGTGAAGATATAGAGAGAACGATCGTCGAAAGGGCACGTAACGGTGACAGGACAGCGATAAGGCAGATCTACGATAACTATTCGAAGTATCTGACAGCTATTTGTTCCCGTTTCCTGCCGGATCCGATGGATCTGAGGGATGTCCTTCAGGACAGCTTCATAAAGATCTTCTCGTCCCTTGGGAAATTTGAGTACAGGGGGAGCGGATCGCTGAAGGCCTGGATGCGGCAGATCTCGGTGAACGAGGCTCTTAAGTTGCTTAAGAAGCGACGACGGGAAACGATTATCAGCTACTCCTGGGACCTGCCGGACGACAGGGTGGATGAGGTTGAAGAGGAACCGGATGTGGGAGAGGTCCCGCAACAGGTGATCCAGGAGATGATAAAATCTCTTCCAGAAGGCTACAGGACAGTTTTCAACCTCTATGTCTTCGAAGAGAAAAACCACAAGGAGATCGCAGGGATCCTTGGCATAACGGAAAGTACGTCAGCGTCGCAGCTGCACAGGGCCAGGATGATACTGGCAAATAAGATAAAGTTGTACAAAGAACAGACGGAGAAAGAACGATGAAAGAAAAATGGTTTGACAGCATAAAAGACAGGATGGATTCCTATGAGGAGTCTGTTCCTGACGGGCTGTGGGACGCCATCGAGACCTCCGTCCTTGGCAAGGAAAAGCCCGCAAGGCGTGCGGTTGTCATGCCTTGGATCTGGAGCGTCGCGGCGGCTGCCGCAGTTGCATTCGGGGTATTCATCGGCGTACGGCTCGCAGACAACGACAAGACTGAAAACATCCGGACGGCAGAAAATCAGGAGAACCGGGTTTCCAACCCTACAAATCCTTCTTCTTCAGTTGACATTGCTGGAGGCCCGGCTCCTTCTGCTTCCCCGGTGGATGTCATTCCCCGGGAACATCGGGACCTTGTGGCGGTTGCCATGGAAACTGTGGAGAAAACCGAACCTGCCGAGCCTGTCCAGGAACCGACGGTCCAGGAAGCGGTCTCTGTACAGGTTCCTGAGCAGAAACCTGAACAAGCTCCCGAAGTTTACAAGGGTCCTGAGGGAAAACCGCTGGACGTCCTTGACATGGATGACTGGCCAGAGATGGATGACGGTTCCGCCAGAAGGCGGTCAAGGCAAAGACCTATTTCGGTAGGACTTTCTTTTGCCGGCTCTTCCGCCAACAGTGATGACGTAAGCATAGTGGAATCGAAATCTTTCTTCCAAGGTTCATCGGCATCAGCCGTTGCCTATGATGAGGAGTCTGTCCTGACCAGGGCGGTTTCCGAGCCCGTGAAGAAAGAAGAGAAGCACAACAGGCCCATCAGGGCGTCACTGTCGTTGAGCTATCCTCTCAATGACCGTTTCGCAATTGAATCCGGCTTGACCTATTCTCTCCTTCACAGCAAGTTCTCGACCACTTCCGGAGAGACGGTCTCAGAGGATGTCCAGACGCTGGGTTATCTGGGAATCCCTTTGAACCTCAGGGCGAACATCATCTCTAAGGACAACCTCTCGTTCTATGCCCTGGGCGGTGGTATCGTAGAAAAGTGCCTCCAGGCTTCTTCCAAAACCACTACGATGGTTTCCGGAAGACAAACAGGGTCGGATGTCCGCCGGTTGAGCGTAGAACCCCTCATGTGGTCGCTCAATGCTTCCGCGGGACTTCAGTTCAGTGCTACTGACAGGCTTGGACTATATGTCGAGCCCGGCCTGAGCTATCATTTCGACAACAATTCCAAGGTACGTTCAGTGTACACCGAACATCCATTGGATTTCGTGCTTACTTTCGGAGCAAGGATTTCTTTCAGATGATTATCCTTTCGATGAAAGGAGTCTGATGACAGTATGGTATAAACGCAAGGGAAGGGACCGGCTTGGTGATGATCAGGCTGGCCCTTTTTCCTCTGGTAATCGATCCGGCGACATCGCTTACACCCATGGCATAGGCGGAATTGACAGTGCAGGCATTGAATGCCTGGTTAGGTGTCAGACGCATCTTTATGCAGCCGAGAGCCATTACGAACCTCATGTCTCCAGATGGGGATGAACCGGGGTTATAGTCGGAAGCCAGGGCAACCCCAAGACCGTCGGCGATGAATTCCTTAGCCTTCCCGTAAGGCATTCCAAGGAAAAATGAAGACCCTGGGAGCATTGTGGGCATGGTCTTCTTGTCCTGAAGGGCTTCAATCTCAGCTTGCGTCGTCCTTTCAAGATGGTCTACGGAGAGGGCATTGAAAGCTGTTCCCACCTGGACGCCTCCAGAGCATGCGAGTTCATTGGCGTGGATTTTAGGAACCAGCCCATGGCTTGAACCTGCTTCAAGGATCCTTTCTGTCTCCTCAGGAGTGAAGAAACCCTCATCGCAGAAGACGTCTACGAATTCGGCCAAACCTCCGAGTGCGACCGCCGGTATCATCTCTTTGCAGACCAGGTCGACATATTCATCACGTCTTCCGGAATATGCCCTTCCGATCGCGTGTGCGCCCAGGAAGGTGGCCTTGATGAGTGCTGGAGAGTTTTCCCGTACCTTCTTGATGACTCTCAGCATCTTCAGCTCGTCTTCAGTGGAAAGGCCGTAGCCGCTCTTTATCTCTATGGCGCCACTCCCTTTGCCTATCATTTCCCGTACGCGGGACATTGTCTGATCGTACAAGTCTTCTTCGCTCGTCCTATGGAGCAAGTCGGCGGAATTGAGAATGCCGCCTCCCCTTGCTGCGATCTGTGCGTAGTCCAGGCCATTGATCTTGTCTATGAACTCTTGTTCCCGTGAACCGGCATAGCAGATGTGAGTGTGGCTGTCGCAGAACATGGGCATTACAAGCCTTCCTGACGCATCGATCACTTCATCGGCAGTTTCTTCTGCAGGGCAATCGTCCATTGTCCCGAAGTCCGTGATTTTGCCATCTTGAAAAGACAGGAACGCGTTTCCGATAGATGTGACATCGTCCATTTCGGAACCTTGTTTCCGAACTACTCCTTCCGGCAGGATGCCGACCAGTTCCTTTATGTTGACTATCAGTTTCATCTTATGAATTCCACTGATTTCATGATGAGAGGATGCATGTACTGGTCATTGTCGATGAAAGGAACGACTTTCCGGTAATCTTCGAAAATGCTTTCGATGGCTTCTGAAGATTTCTGCCCGGATTCCCTGTGCCTGAAGTCCAGGGCCTGGGCTGCATTGAACAACTCTATGGCCAGGACCCTTTCACAGTTCTCCACGACCCTGACGAGCTTCGTGGCTGCGTTCGAACCCATGCTCACATGGTCTTCCTGTCCTTGCGATGATGGAATGGAATCCACCGAGGCGGGGGAGCAGAGCCCCTTGTTCTGGCTGACAATGGATGCAGCTGTGTACTGCGGAATCATGAAGCCACTGTTCAGCCCAGGGTTCGCGACCAAGAATTTAGGAAGCCCCCTTTGTCCGGAAATCAAGCGGTAGATCCTTCTTTCAGAGATATTTGCCAGTTCAGACATGGCTATGGCCAAAGTGTCCATGGGAATGGCTATTGGCTCTCCGTGGAAATTGCCGGCGGAGATGATCATGTCTTCGTCTGGGAATATGTTGGGGTTGTCCGTGGCTGAATTGATCTCATTCTCTATGACGGATTCTACGTAACGGATGTTGTCCTTGACTGCTCCGTGGACCTGTGGAATGCAGCGGAAAGAATACGGATCCTGGACATGCTCCTTGTACCTGCTCATCAACTGGCTGCCTTCTAGGAGCCTGATGAACCTGGCTGCAGTGTCGATCTGTCCCTTGTGGGGCCTGAGCAGGTGAGTGAGGGGAAGGAACGGCTCTATCCTTCCGTCGTAGGCTTCGAGCGACATGGCTCCTATCTTGTCCGCCCATTCGGAAAGCCTGTGGCATTGGATGAGTGACCAGATGGCGTGGGCGCTCATGAACTGGGTCCCGTTCAGCAGGGCGAGGCCTTCCTTGGATTGCAGGGTGATCGGCTCCCATCCCATTTCTTCCCAGACTTCCCGGCTGGGCCGGACCTTGCCCTTGTACAGGACTTCACCAAGTCCGATGAGCGGGAGGCTCAGGTGAGCCAGCGGGGCAAGGTCTCCCGATGCTCCCAGCGAACCTTGCTCATACACTACCGGAAGGATGTCGTTGTTGAACATGTCGAGGAGACGCTGGACTGTTATGACCTGGGCACCGGAGTGGCCGTAGGACAACGACTGGGCCTTCAGAAGGAGCATCAGCCTGACGATGTCGGGGCGGACGGTCGGTCCGGTTCCGCATGCGTGGCTGACCACCAGGTTGTACTGCAGCTGGGAGAGCTGGTCGGATGGGATTGTGACATTATAGAGAGAACCGAATCCGGTGGTTATTCCGTAGACCGGTCGGCTGATGTCTTCCATCTTGCTGTCCAGATAGTTGCGGCACTTTCCGATGGCTGCCTTGGCCTCGGCTCCGAGTTCCAGACGTTCGTGGTTCTTGAGTATTTCTTTCAGCCTTTCAAGGCTGAGGTTCGCTTTAGAGATGATGTGAGTCATAGATTTCCGATTGCGTTTTTGACCAATGTTTCATCTGCCAGGTTCGGGATGGTTACCTTGAGGCCAGGGGTACGGCCCATTTCGCGGAGGATGGCATTGCCTGCTCCTTCGTTCCTTGCCCAGGAACGCCGGGCTATACCGTTGTTGACATCCCAGAAGAGCATCTCGCGGATGTGCCTTGAAGAATCTTCCGATCCGTCGATCACCATTCCGAAGCCTCCGTTGATCACTTCACCCCAGCCTACTCCGCCTCCGTTGTGGATCGAAACCCAGGTGGCACCTCGGAATGCGTCACCGATGACGTTCTGGATGGCCATGTCGGCAGTGAAACGGGATCCGTCGTAGATGTTGGAAGTTTCGCGGAATGGAGAATCCGTTCCGGAGACATCGTGATGGTCGCGCCCAAGGACTATGGGAGCGGTGATCTCACCCTTCCTTATGGCTTCATTGAATGCCAGGGCGATCTTCGTCCGGCCTTCACAGTCGGCATAAAGGATCCTTGCCTGGGAACCTACGACCAGATGGTTCCGTCCTGCTTCCTCTATCCAATGGATGTTGTCCATCAGCTGGCCGCGGATGTCATCGGGCGCAGAGGATGCTTCCTCTGACAGGACCTTCACGGCGAGTTCGTCGGTCCTGGCAAGGTCTTCTGGCTTTTCGCTCATGCAGACCCAACGGAAAGGACCGAATCCATAGTCGAAATAAAGTGGCCCCATGATGTCCTGGACGTATGAAGGATAGCGGAAAGTGCCGTCAGGCTTGAGGATGTCGGCACCCGCCCGGGATGATTCCAGGAGGAAGGCATTACCATAGTCAAAGAAATACATGCCTTCGCCGGCAAGCCGGTTGATGGCTGCAACATGCCGGCGGAGGGATGCCTTTACTGCTTCCTTGAACCTGTCCGGCTCTTCTGCCATCATCTTCTTGGACTCTTCCAGGGAGAAGCCTGCAGGGTAGTAGCCTCCTGCCCAGGGGTTGTGCAGGGATGTCTGGTCGGAGCCAAGGTCCACCTTGATTCCATCGTCGGCGAGCCTTTCCCAGAGGTCGACAATGTTCCCGACGAATGCCAGGGAGACGGTTTCCTTGTTCCCGACGGCCTTGCGGATCCGGGGAATCAACTCGTCTAGATTGTCATGGAGTTCATCCACCCAGCCCTGGTCGTAACGTTTCCTTGCAGCGAGGGGATTGATCTCGGCGGTGACGCTGACGACTCCGGCAATGTTCCCGGCCTTTGGCTGGGCTCCCGACATGCCTCCAAGCCCTGCGGTTACGAACAACATCCCGTGCATGTTTTCGGACGTTCCGGGGATTCCCTTGGCTTTCAACTGCTTGCGGGCTGCGTTCATGACGGTGATGGTTGTCCCGTGGACAATGCCCTGCGGACCGATGTACATGTAGGAACCTGCTGTCATCTGCCCGTACTGGGAGACTCCCATGGCATTGAATCTTTCCCAGTCATCCTGGCTTGAATAGTTGGGAATGACCATTCCGTTGGTCACTACGACCCTGGGAGCATCCTTGTGGCTGGGAAACAGACCCATGGGATGACCGGAGTACATTGCCAGGGTCTGTTCGTCAGTCATGGTAGCAAGGTACTGCATGGTGAGACGGTACTGCGCCCAGTTCTGGAATATTGCTCCGTTGCCGCCATAGATGATCAGTTCATGGGGGTGCTGTGCGACCCTCGGGTCCAGGTTGTTCTGGATCATTGCCATGATAGCGGCGGCCTGCCTTGATTTGCAGGGATATTCGTCGATGGGCCTGGCGTAGATGTCGTAGGAAGGACGGAACCTGTACATGTAGATCCTGCCGTAATCCTTGAGTTCCCTTGCGAATTCCGGAGCCAGTTCGGCATGGAACTTAGCGGGGAAATACCTGAGAGCGTTCCTCAGCGCAAGGACTTTCTGTTCTTCAGTCAGTATGTCCTTGCGCTTAGGGGCGTGATTAAGGTTGGTAACATAAGGTTTAGGCTCGGGCAACCTGTCTTGAGGAATGCCCGAAAGTATCTCTTCCTGAAAGCTATTCATCTATCTTGCGGTTTACTGTTTCGAGGATGTCTGTTTCTTCTGCAATTGCCTTCCTTGCTATCTCATCGGCTTCTGCCATGAGTCCGGCCGCCAATGCCTTGTCTGAAAGGCCTCTGGCATTGATCCTGACGTTCAGCCTGGCTCCGAGGACGGCGCTTCTGGCGGCCAGGGCTCCCACTCCGGCATCGGAAACTGAATTCGGGTTGCCTTCCAATGCCATTGCCCTGGCGATCCTGAACACCTTGAAGGAAGCCTTCATGGTGCGCAGGGGGACCTGTGTGGCGTAAAGGGTGGCTTCTTCGATAGCCTTGGCCCTTGCAGCCTTTTCTTCTTCCGTGCCTTTCGGCAAGCCGAATGAGGCCATGATCCTGTCGAAAGCGGCAGTGTCTTCATCAACGAGACTTACGAGTTCTTTCATCACGGCCTGGCCTTCTTCAGCCCAGTCAGAGAATTCTTTCCAACGGTCGTCCCAGCCTCTCTTGTGGGCTGAAAGGTTGGCTACCATGGTGCCTAGGGCGGCTCCCATGGCACCCATGTAGGCGGAGATGGAACCTCCTCCGGGGGCCGGTGATTCGGATGCGGTTTCATCTGCAAAGCCCTTGAGGCTCATCCTGACAAGCCTCTCCCTGCGGGCTGCTTCGGCCGGGTCTTCCATGAGGTATTCAATGACTTTCTCGTGCGGGTCGAAAGGCCTCAGGTCATCAAGGCTCATGGATTTGACGGCGATCTTCATTATTTCATCGTCGGATATTCCCAGGGACCTTCCCTGCTTTTCGAGGTAGAAGCGGCCTGCATCCATCAGGACACTCTTGGGTACCAGTCCCACGATCTCGGCGCCGGTAACCCTGAGTCCGCGGGCAGCCGCTGCCCTGGAAACTTCTTCGTAAGCAACGTGGAGCGGGGTCGCGATGATGTCTGTGATGTTCATCGAGACTTGTGCGATGCCATATTCATCGATATACCATCCGATGGCCTTGCATCCCTTGAGGGTACCCGGCTCCCAGATGTCCTTCCCTTCAGCGTCCTTGAGCACCTTTCCGGTGAGGCTCCCGCCTTCACGTTTCTTGCGCCCCTTTTCGCGTACGTCGAAAGCTATCGCCATGGCCCGGCGGGTGGATGTCGTGTTGAGGTTGTAGTTGACTGCTACAAGGAAGTTCCTGGCTCCGACGTTGACTGCTCCGCTCCTGGCCACTGTTTCGTTGTATTCCTCAGGGCTGAAATCAGGCCTGCGTGCGGGGTCTGAAATCTTTTCGGGGAGGGCTTCATATTCACCGGCCCTGCAGACGGCAAGGTTCTTCCTTTCCGGCTTGAATGCTGCCGCTTCATAGCAGTAGCAGGGGATTCCGAGTTCTTCGAAGATCCTCCTGGCCAGGCCTCTGGCAAGGGTGGCGCACTCTTCCAGGGTGATTCCGGAGACAGGGACCAGAGGAAGGACGTCGCATGCTCCGGAACGGGGATGGGCCCCATGGTGACGACGCATGTCGATGACCTCACCGGCGCACTTGACGCCTTGGAAAGCGGCTTCCAGTACTTCGTCGGGACCTCCCACGAAAGTGACTACCGTCCTGTTGGTCGCCTCTCCGGGGTCAACGTTGAGGACCTTGATCCCTTCGACGGAGGCTATGGCGTTTACTATCTGGTCTATTACATTCTTGTCGCGTCCTTCGCTGAAATTAGGCACGCATTCGACAATCGGTTTCATCTGCATGGATATGATATTATGCTATAAATTTAGAATAATTTTTGTAATTCCATTATACTTTTAAACGAAAGACATTGTTTTTAGTTTAAAAGTCTAATTATTTCTTATAAATATTCTATGTCGAAGTGATAATCCCATTGAGTGAAGTAAAGGTTGCCGCCTTCCCATTCTACTTCTCCCCGCTGGAAATCGACATCATCGCTCCGTGGATAGGTCTTTTCAGGTGAAAGCGACCTGCCGAAATCATTGTTGACGACCATCCGGTAGGGGTCGATTCCTCCAAGGAAGAACCAGCCGCCATAGGGCGTGATACCGAAACTCTGGTCGACCGGCATCCATCCGTAGCCTTCGAAGTAGATTTCAGCCCAGTCATGCAGGTTCTTGTCCCCAGGGTGCATCATGAGACCGCTTTGCCACCGGACGGGGATTCCCTTGCAGCGGCAGAGCGTCATGAACAGGAGGGTCTTCTGACCGCAGTCTCCGTGGCCGTTCGCGAGGACATATTCAGGGATGTTCTCTATGGTCGAATATTCCCTTGCCGAGGCCCATGGAAAGTTCGCGTCGATCCAGCCGTAGATGGCCCTGGCTTGCAGATAGGGATTCTCGATGCCTTGTGTGAGGGAATCTGCGGTGGCTTTTATCCTGTCAGTGAAGATTACATGTTTTTCCCTTTGGGAAGTGTATGTTTTGTAATCTTCCGATGACTTGTCGTAGTCCTTGACGGCGGCGGGATCGACCGGATGCCATTCGCCGTAGGAAGTGTATTCAAAGACCTCGTAGAAAGTAACGTCCCGGTAACGGTTGGTTTTTGCTTCCATGTAGAGGCTTCCGTGTGCACAGGACGGATCCGAAAAAACGATCTTGTCGGAAGGATAAGCCGTGCTGTCTACTCCTGCTTCGATGAACCTGATATCCTGCTGGCGGACGACGTCCTGCCTCGGGAATGGGAGCCAGCAGCGGAGTGTCTTTCCAGGGCGGAGGGTGTTGACCGGCACCGTCAGGGAAAACCGCACCCGCATCTTCTTCGGAAGGGCTGTGTATTCCGGCAATGGCACCGCCCCCTGGCCGTACTCAGCCGCAGCGGAGCGAGAATGGACTCGGCCAGGAGACGGTGCCATGCCGCCCAACTGTGACTCTACCTCCTGCATGATAGCGGGGACAGTTACAGCATCAATTGCACTGTGTCCTGTCAGGACGCCCGGTTCGGCCCCTTCGATGAAATCTTTCTTGGCTTTCATTTCAGGAACGAGCCTGAAAAGATTCGGTGCGGCGTTCCGGAAGTACATCGTGGATTTCCCGACAGTCCTCGACTCTAGCTTCCCCGACTTTGTCCATTCATCGATCTGCTCGTCAGTGACATAAGGATCGTACTTGCGGATGTAGTCCTTGACTTCCTGGCGAGATACGCAGAAATCCGATGCCAGACGCTGGCTAAGGTCCCTGTCCCAGGAATATTTCTGGCGCAGATGGCGCGGGAGCCAGATGTTGGCCACCAGGGCGATGGCTACCATTGTCCAGAGTATTTTCTCGCTGCGTTTCATATCAGATTGTGTCCGATTGGTGTTATTCCTATTCCGGGACGGTCTGGGAGGGTTATCTTTCCTTTCACTACTGTCATTCCTTCAAACCGGTCGTTGCTGATCAAAAGGTTGCCGTCCAGGTCTGCAAAATCCACGATCGGGGAGAGCTGCGCCGCGGCGGAGACTGCGCAGGAGGTCTCAGTCATGCAGCCTACCATGACTTTCATTCCTTCGCTCCTGGCATAAGAAGCCATCCTCCAAGCTTCCCTCATGCCAGTGCATTTCATCAGCTTGATGTTGATTCCTGAATATGCTCCCTTGATGGCGGGGATGTCGGCAAGTCTCTGGATAGCTTCGTCTGCAAAGACCGGCAGGGGACTGTTCTCGGTTATCCAGGCATTGTCGTCAAGCATTTCCTTCGGCATGGGCTGCTCGACCATCACGACACCATGTTCAGCGAGCCAGTTGATCATCTCCAGAGCCTTGTGCTTGTCTTTCCAGCCTTGGTTGGCATCGACGGCAATCGGCAGGTCGGTAATCTCCCGTATGGTTTCGATCATCTCCTTGTCATTGTCGAGCCCGACCTTTACTTTCAGGATGTTGAACTTTCCGGCGCATTCCCTGGTCTTTTCCCTGACAACTTCCGGGGTGTCGATTCCTATGGTGAAAGTGGTGTCCGGAGCCTTGGCCGGGTCCAGCCCCCAGATCCTGAACCAAGGCTGGCCCATCATCTTCCCGACAAGGTCGTGGAGGGCTATGTCCACGGCGGCCTTGGCGGCAGTATCTCCTTCGCTCAGGCTATCGACATAGGAGAGGATGTCTTCCATCATGAAGGGGTCCTTGAACTGTCCGAGGTCCACCTTCCGGAGGAAACTTGTGACGCTTTCCACGGTCTGACCGAGATAGGGGGGCATGGAAGCTTCTCCGTAACCGGTGAAGCCGTCATATTCAATCTTGACCTGCACGTCCGGGGTGGTCGTCCTTGAATATGAGGCGACCGTGAACGTGTGCCGGAGCTGCAGTTCGTAAGGCTCGAAACTGAGTTTCATCCTCGCAGGCCCGGAGGTGTTCACATGATAAGACTGGACGGTGTTTCCGAGGGCCCTTTTCCTGGCCTCGGCGACTCCGAACGAAACTGCCGAGCCGACGGCCATGCCGGCGATGGTGCTGCCCGCCGTCTTGATGAATTCCCTGCGTTTTATAGCCATGATGTGTGAAAGATTCTATAATGATTCAAGCCAAGCCTTCATCTGGGGCACCTTGGCCATGGCCGAATGGAATAGGGCCATCTGGTTGCGGGTACGGACCAGGTTGTGCTCGGGATACTTGATCTTGTAGTAGGTGTCTCCGTTGATGTAGTCGGCGAAGAAACGCACTGCCTGCATGAAGGGGAAGAGGCAGGCCGCGTAAGGGAGATTCTCTTTCTCTATCGGGGTGAGGAAAGACTTCGTGCCCCTGATGTAACCTTTTGAGAAGGCTTTGAATATCTCCATGTCAAAATCGACTTTGTCAATCTCGGGCGAGTCTTCTGCCACAGGATTCGCTCCGGTGCGGAGGAAATCGCCGAAGTCAGAGAAGACAAAGCTCGGCATCAGGGTGTCAAGGTCGATGACGCAGAGCACATTGCCATTCTCGTCAAACATCATGTTGTTGACCTTGGTGTCACAGTGGCATATCCTCTTGGGAAGCTTACCTTCCCTATGCAACCGTTCAGCCTTGCACATTTCAACACCGTAGGCATCTATATCTTCAAGGATCCTGTGCAACTCTCCATCCTTGGGGTCGGCAGCCAGGCGGCCGGCCTTGTCCTCTTTAACAGCCTCCACAAGTTGCCTCAGCCTCAACTCCATGTTGTGGAAGTCGGGAATCGTCTCTCCAAGGGTGTCAGGAATGTCTGCGAGCATCGCCTCGAAATGGCCGAAAGCCTCGCCGGCATATTCGGAAAACTTCGGATTGACAGTCTCGTAAGTCCTGGCTCCATCTATGAACACCGAGATCCTCCAGAATTTCCCGTCTGCTTCGCAGTATGTCTTGGGGCTGTCCTTCAAAGGTATGAATCTCAGGACCTTCCTGTCAATGTCGTTTTCTCCGGCCTCTTCCAGCTTCTTGCGGATATGCCTTGTGGCTGCCTCGATGTTGTTCTGGAGCAGTTCGACATCCTTGAACACCGCATTGTTGATCCTTTGCAGCACGTAGTCGGGTGAATTACCTTCGGTCGAAACCTTATAAGTGTCATTGATAAGTCCGTTACCGAGCGGAGAGATTTCCTTGACGGCCCCTTCGACGGCAAAAAGCCCGACGATCTTTTCCAGATTTTCCATTATTCCTTTTTGTGATTTGGTTATTGCTTTTTATCTTTCAAAAATAGCAAATTATCACGAAATTCGCAGCTGTAATGGAAAAGAAACGCTACGTCATCCTGGATGCCCTGCGCGGATTCGCCATATTGGGGATTTGCCTGGCAAACTATCCGGAATTCTCTTTGTGGACCTTTTCGGACCAGTCTCTTTGGACCGCTTCGGACAAGGTGACGCGCTTGGGGTCTATGCCCTTGAGATTGCAGTCAGTACGCTGTGGTTAAAGTACCTCCGCTTTGGTCCTGTGGAATGGGTCTGGAGAATGCTTACCTATGGCCAGAGACTACAGTTGAAGAAATAACTACATTCATCATATTTTTCAATGTTTTTCCAATGAGAGCTGTGATTCAGAGAGTATCCTCGGCAAGTGTCTCGATAGACGGCAAGGTGAAATCCTCGGCAGGGAAGGGCTTTCTGATCCTTCTCGGAGTCGGCCATGAGGATGGTCAGGAAGACATAGATTGGCTTGTCAGGAAGATTTCCGGGCTGCGTGTCTTTGACGATGAGGACGGAGTCATGAACAAAAGCATCGTGGAGGTTGGAGGTGAAGCCATCGTGGTCAGCCAATTCACCTTGATGGCTTCCACCAAGAAGGGCAACAGGCCCTCGTATATCCGAGCAGCCGGACATGAGCTGGCTGTGCCTCTTTACGAGGCTTTCTGCTCCTCTTTGTCCGAGGCTGTCGGGAAACCTGTAGGCACGGGGGAGTTTGGAGCGTACATGCAGGTCTCCCTTGTGAATGACGGCCCGGTCACTATCTGCATCGACACGAAGAACAGGGAATAAAGCTTGAAGAGGATCATTTTCCATATTGATGTCAACTCAGCTTTCCTCAGCTGGATAGCAGTCAAGATGGTTCGTGAAGGCCATCCTGACCTCCGGCTCGTTCCTTCAGTTGTTTCCGGTGATCCTTCAGACCGCCGCAGCATCATCACTGCCGCTTCGATTCCGGCCAAGAAGCTTGGTATCCGGGCGGCCCAGCCTGTCTCAATGGCGCTCCGTCTCTGCCCGTCGCTTGTCATAGTGGGAGGCGATTGGGAGTGGTACAAGGAGTGCTCGAAAGGCTTCATCTCCATCTGCAAGGATTATTCCCCTGTACTCCAGCAATTCTCCATCGATGAATGTTTCCTGGACATGAGTTTCCGGTGCTATGGGAAAGATCCCGTCGAAGTCGCAACCCGCCTGAAGGACGAGGTGAAGTCTCGCCTTGGCTTCACAGTCAATGTGGGGGTCGGGTCGAACAAACTGCTAGCGAAGATGGCTTCGGATTTCGAGAAGCCGGACAAGGTCCACACGTTGTGGGATAGTGAAGTGGAGGAGAAAATGTGGCCGCTTGGAGTACGTGACTTGCTCTGGGTAGGTAAGAAGACGGAAGAAAGGCTCACATCCTATGGCATTCGTACCATAGGTGAACTGGCTGCCATCGACATTGGCTTCCTGTCGAGGCTGGTGGGCAGGAATGCCGCAACCCAGCTTCATGAATATGCCAACGGAAGGGATTATTCCCCTGTAGAGACTGAAGTTGCAGAGGCGAAAAGCTATAGTGCCGAGCGCACATTCTCAAAAGACTTGAGTGATCCGAAGGATGTTGACAGGGCTCTTTTCAATGTTGCATGTATTGTTGCTCATAGGATCCGCAGAGACCGTTTCAGGGCTTCGACCGTCTCGATGTTCGTTAAATACACTGACTTTTCCGTCGCCCAGAAACAATGCCAGCTTCCTCAGCCGACCGATGTGACCGCAGTTATCCTTAACGAGGCCAGGAGGATGCTTTCAGAAGTCTGGGACGGGTCTTCTCCTATCCGGCAGGTGGGCTTGGGTGTCACCAAGCTTACCCATGACAGCTATGAACAGATGTCCCTCTTCGAGGACCCGAAGATGGAATACTATCGTGAATGGGACCGCCGGTATGACGAGAAGAAGGCCGAGGCAGAAGACACCCGCATGCTCGCATATGAGCGCAGGAAGCCTTCTTCCGGATCAGAGTAGTTCCATCGCGATGTAAGCGCAGGCTTCGGCATCGGCAAGGGCATGATGGTGGTTCGTGAGGTCGTACCCGCAGGCGGCCGCGACAGTCTGGAGCTGGTGGTTCGGCAGACTGTGCCCGAAATGCTTCCTTGAAGCCCATAGAGTGTCGTAGAACTCATAGTCTGGATAGTCCATCCGATATACTTGCATCACCGCTTTCAAGCAGCCCGAATCAAACCTTGCATTGTGGGCGACCAGAGGCAGCCCCTCAATAAGGGGTTCTATCTTCTCCCAGACAAACGGGAATACGGGAGCGTCATCCGTGTCCTCGGGCCCCAGCCCATGCACCTGCCGGCAGAACCACTGGTAGTAATCCGGTTCCGGATGGATCAGGCTGTAGAACCGGTCCACGATCATCCCGTCACGCACGACGACTACGCCTACGCTGCAGACGCTGCTAGGGCACTCATTCGCTGTCTCGAAGTCTATCGCTGCAAAATCTTTCACCGTCAATAGCTTGATTTGAGGAGTTCAATCATCGATTTCCCATGTTTCTCTGCCAGAT
>CADBMD010000015.1 GCA_902795735.1 uncultured Bacteroidia bacterium | reverse complement strand
TCCCAAACCTCCGATGAAGTGCGTGGAAGATCTCCAGAACAAAAGGCTGTTAGGGAGACCTTCGATATTCTCCAGGATGGAGGCTCCGGTAGTCGTGAAACCCGACACACTCTCGAACCATGCATTGATGATGGTGAAAGGGCCGCCCCAAAGAGCATACGGCAGCATTCCGAATATAAAGGAAAGGAGCCATGAAAGGACGATTATCATGTAGCCGTCCTTAAGGGTTATTTCCCGGGTCCTGCGTACAAAGAAGAATGGGAATATGCCGACGGTGAATGTCAAGGTAAAACTGATCAGCAGAGCGGCCAAAGCACTGTCGTTACCGTTAGCCACCGACACCAGGATGGACAAGAACATGAACAACGCACTGACCAGCAGCGCGTAGCCGACATACCTGGATATGACCTTCACATTCATTTCGAACCGATCTTGGCGCGCAGGTCGGAAACCCTCTTGCGTAGCTGCTGATTCTCCCCGGCAAGTTCCGTGATACCCTCGTTCAGTTCAACCAGCTCGTCATCTCCCTCGAAAGAATAGGAGTACTTCTTGTTGTACGACCTGTAGTTATTCAAGCCGGAAAGCATCTTGTAGATAGGATTGACATAATAGGCCAGGAGGAAGAACAACAGCATCAGGATGAGGAGCAGACCTACCAAGACCGCCACGGCTCCGGGGATGATGCTCCTGTAGAAACCTCTCTGGAAGGTCTCGGAATTCCGTTTCAAGTCCCCGTAGATGGCTTCCTCAAGGGTGTTGATGTAAATGATCAACCTGTTGAACTGAGGCTGGAGCCTTTCGAAATACCACGTCCTCGTGTCGATGAAATCAGACAGGAGGACATCGTTAAGTTCAAGGGAAGTGAGCATGTAGGCTGAATAGGCGTAGACAACCGAATCCGTCAGGGGCATCATCTTGTCAGGAATCAGAGATTTCCGCAAAGAATCACAGTGATTCATGAATTCCTTCTGCTGGAAATCCGGCAGCGTGCTGATCGAATCATCCCCGATCACCTTCAAGATGCCGAGGTTGTACCTGTTAGCGACTTCGGAAAGCTTCTGGGCTACATTTATGCTCTTGATGTTGTCAGCCATGAGGTTGGTGACATAGTCGCTCATCCTGGAATACTCCATGATGGAGATTATGCTGGAGACCAGCAAAGTGATAGCTATGGCGCTGAGGCTGAGGGTCAGTTTGGCCCTCATCGACAGCTTCCTGTCCTTTATCTTGTCTGACAGTTTCCTGACCATTGAAGTATTCTTGTTCAAAATACAAATATAGAAAAAATCCTGTAAGGAGGTTACCGGTCATCCAATGATTGAGGGATAATCGATTCAGGCCCGGCTGAGCGGGTGGATGTACGGATCTTTCCCTGGGATTTCTTCGGTGCAAGACCAAGTTTCTCAAGCTTCTGGATCTTCTTGATGACACTCTGGTTGGAATCCTGGAGCTTGAATGTGGAGTCTTTGTAGGCAGCCTGAGCCTTGTCCAGCAATTCACCGACCTTGACATGGGCGTCCATCCATCCGCTCAGCTGGCTCATGAGTTCCTCGGCAGTCTTATAGACTTCCGCGATGTTCTTCTCCTGGTTGGCCTGCTTCCAAGCCATCTGGATCATGTTCAGGACTATCACCAAAGTCATCTGGCTGACAATCAGCACGTTGTTATCCTTGGCCACCTGCCACAGCCTTGGATCTTCCTCGAGCATCAGCCGGAATGCACCTTCCATCGGGATGAACATGAGGTTGTAGCTCACCTTGCGCCTTCCTTCCGGGATATAGGAAGCATAGTCCTTGGACTTCAGCTCATCCACATGCTTTCGGACGCTCTCGAGATGAGCCCGGGCATATTTCCTGCGGTCCTCGACGGTCTCGGAAACCATAAACTCCTTGTAGGCGTTCAAGCTGACCTTGGAGTCGATGATCACGGTAGTGTCGTCCGGATAGAAGACCATCACGTCCGGGATCATCACACGTCCTTCCGTACTGCGGACCTGACGGCCGGCATCGTCGGTAATGACTCCTTGAGTAAAGAAATGTATTCCCTCAACCAGCCCGGCGTTCCTGAGGACATCAGTAAGGAGCATCTCGCCGAAATCTCCCTGCACCTTTGAGTAACCCGTCAGGGCATTTGCCAGGTTGCGGGCTTCGTCACCAACAGACTGTGAATGTTTCAGGACGCTTTCTATGTTCGCCTTCAACACCTCACTCTGCGCTGCACTTTCTTTCTGTGTTTCCCGGACGCTCTTGTCGAATTCCTCGAACTTTTCCTTTATCGGCTTCAGCATCTCGGAGATCGACTCAGTGCTCTGCGCCTTGAAGGAGGCGCTTGTCTCAGCCGAAAGCGCCTTGAAAGCATCCCTCATGCTTTCCAGGTTCTTCTCGTACTGTTCTTTCTGCAGATCAGCTAGTCTCGCCTGTTCTTCCCGCTGCGCCTTCATGGCACGTTCCTGATCCTCTTTGAGGCGGGTTTCATATTCCTCCCTGGCAGCGAGGAGTCCTTCAATGGAAGCCTTCTCGCTCGAAAGCGCAGTTATCCTCTCTTGCAAGGCATCCTCAGCGTCTTCATATTCCTTCATCATCTTGTGACGGCTCCGGGAGCCGGCCACCAGGGAGACGACCAGCCCGATGACGGCCAGGAAAGCCACCACCGCCGCAACGATGAACAGAGTCTCGAAATTCATGGCAAGCGATTAAAGGATATTCATGGATTGCTCACGGACCTTCTCCAGTTCGTCCTTCATCCTGACCACTATCTTCTGGATCCCGGCATGGTTCGCCTTGGAACCGGTAGTGTTGATCTCACGCCCCATCTCCTGGATGATGAAGCCAAGTTTCTTGCCAGGACATTCTTCCGCGTCGATGGTGTCCAGGAAATATCTGCAATGCTGGCGAAGGCGGACTTTCTCCTCATTGATGTCAAGTTTCTCAAGATAGAAGACCATTTCCTGCTCAAACCTGGAAGGATCGACTTTCTGCTGGAGATCCGCAAGGTTCTTCATGAGTTTTTCCCGTACCGCTTCGATTCTCTCCCCTTCAAGAGCCTCAACCTGGTCTTCCAGTTCCAGAATGCCTTTTACCCGGGAAGTCACATCGCGATACAAGGCCACGCCCTCTTTCTCCCTGTATTCATTGACAGCAGCAAGGGCTTCATCCACAGCCTTTTCTACAACGGGCCAGTTCTCGTCCGTGACCACATCCTGTCTGGAAGTGTCAAGGACGTCTGGGAAACGCATGATGGCGATCAGGAGTTCATTGTCCATCCTTGACTGCTCCGAAAAATTGGCAGCCCTGTAGCCGGTAAGGTTATTCCTGACCTCCTTGAGCTGGTTGAAATACTCTTTCATCAGATCGGGGTTCACCTTCTTGGCGGCGCCTGCACCAGGCTCCCACGTCATGAAAAAATCTATCGTGCCGCGGACCAGCGAATCAGCGATCTTCTGCCTGACCAGAAGTTCCTTGTCCTTGGGCAGAAGCTGGGTCTTTATGTTGGCATCAGAATTCTTTCCGTTGAGCGTCTTTATCTCGATGGTGAGTTTTCCTGTCTGGAGGATGGCCTCAGCCTTGCCGTAACCTGTCATGGACTTGATCATAATACTACAAATATAGTCAAAAGTCAGGTTTCTTTTGACTATATTTGCGATAAGAGTTAAGTCCCATGAAAAAGTTTTTGTTTTCTTCGATTGCCTGCATCCTATGCAGCATCCCGGTTTTTGCACAAAACTTCCAACTTCCTCCCCAGGAGAAGGCTCCCGGAGAAATCAGGATCCTTTGCATCGGTAATTCATTCACCTATGTCCACGACACTGATGTCATGCTCAGCAAGATAGCTTCCAGCCAGGGCTTTGATTTCAAGATCGGAAAATTCCTTGCAGGCGGCTACACCTTCGGAATGCATCTGTCCAACGAGGATTCGCGCAAGGCTGTGGACTTCGGAGGATACGACATCGCCTTCCTTCAGGACCAGAGTTCAAATCCGGCACGTTATGCACGGGACAAGGACAAGCAAGTGTACAAGGACTTCAAGACCCTGAAGAAAAACGTAAAGTCCCATTCACCAGGATGCAAAGTATTCCTCGAAAGGACATGGGGATACGGTGGATTCGAGTCGCAAGGATTCGGTACAAAGGAGAATCTTTCCTACTATCTCGGGAAGGGTACCCGGAAAATGGCCCGGAAAGCCTGCACAAAAGTTTCTCCGATCGGGGTGGCGTTCACCCGGGCAGAATCATTGAGGCCGGATGTCAAGCTTCTCGGAGACGATGACCATCACCAGTCACTTGAAGGTGCCTATCTTAAAGCCTGCGTCAACTTCCTGCTGATAACCGGCAAGCCTTTCCAAGGAGATCCGGATTGCTGCGGAGTGGAGCCTTCGGTCGCCTCCTTCCTGCGCTCCGTTGCCGAAAGCGTAGTACTTAAAAAATAATGTCCGACATGAAGAGATTACCGACTTTGCTCGCAGCTTTGTTGATCATGAGTGCCTGCAACCCTTCCACCATGGTTCCTTTCAAGGAAGTAAAAAACTATTTCGTCCGGAACGATGCTCCCATAGCATCCACACAAATCGTAATCAATTCCCAGGAGCAGTTCGATTCCATTTTCGGTCCTGCGGCCTTCATGGGGAAGGATGGTGAACCTACGCCGATCGATTTCTCCAAGGAAACGGTAGTAGCCGTCGTCGAGCCGACAACAGACATAGCAACCGAACTGGAAGCGCTTTCCCTGACAAAGACACCGGGTCTCCCGGGGACAGGAAACGCCTTGGTCTTCAGGTACAAGTCTTCGAAAGGAGAACGTCAGTCGTTCACAATCAGGCCGACACTGATCATCGCAGTTGATAACGAACATTTGACCGGCCTTTTCCGATTCATTAAAGAAGAAGGCTCCGTTGCTTCTGTCAATCCTGCCGAATACAAATCAATTAATCAAGAGAATATGCAGCAAGTAAGAGATTTCCTCCACAAGGCCGGAGTTTATTTCCTGGCTACGGTAGATGGTGACCAGCCTCAAGTCAGGCCTTTCGGCACAGCCGAAATCATAGAAGGCAAGCTTTACATCCAGACAGGGCATGTCAAGAATGTCGCCAAGCAGATAGCGGCGAACCCTAAGGCTGCGATCTGTGCCTATGACGGAGAACGATGGATAAGGATCAGTGCCACCCTTGTTGAAGATCCAAGGGTAGAGATCAAGAAAGCCATGCTGGATGCCAACCCTGGTCTCCGTTCAATGTACGATGAGAACGATGACAACACGGCGGTCTATTTCCTGAAGGATGCAAGGGCGACCATCAGTTCCTTCACTGCGGCCCCGGTCGAGATTTTATTCTAGGATGCATTCTTCCTCGCTCTCGTCTTCACGACAGGCCTGCTTGCCCAGACAACAAGATCCCCATCGTCAAGGAGATCGTCACCGTTGAAAACGAGAATACCGGCCAGACT
>CADBMD010000014.1 GCA_902795735.1 uncultured Bacteroidia bacterium | reverse complement strand
TTCAACATCAGGCTGGCCAAGGACAAGGTAGATTATTTCGTGCCGCTTGATTTGAAACGTTTCGGAGAGGAAAAGCTTCTCCTGGACATTACGTTCCATGGTAGCGATCTCGCCAGGGAATCTGTGAAGAAGTACGTCTGCTGGTGGGGGATCCGCCAGGATGACGGATTCGATACTACAAACAGGGAAAGATTCCGTCCTGCCTACCATCATACTCCCGTCTATGGATGGATGAACGATCCCAACGGCATGTTCTTCAAGGATGGCCTCTACCACCTTTGCTATCAATGGAATCCCTATGGCTCCCAGTGGGAGAACATGACGTGGGGACATTCCGTTTCCAGGGACCTGGTCCATTGGGAATCCATGCCGGCAGTCATAGAACCTGATGCTCTCGGAACCGTTTTCAGCGGTTCCGCCGTGGTCGATCTGAAAAACACTGCCGGTTATGGCGCTGGTGTCGTAGTGGCTCTCTATACCTCTGCCGGCAGGAACCAGACTCAGTCGATGGCATATTCACAGGATGGGGGGAAGACATTCACCAAATACCCTGGCAATCCGGTCATCACCGGAGATGTCGTGGATTTCAGGGATCCGAAAGTTTTCTGGAATCCTGACATCGAAAGATGGAACCTCATCCTGGCGGCCGGCCAGGAGATGCGGATCTATTCTTCCGCTGACCTGAAAAACTGGAAGTTCGAGAGCTCTTTCGGTGAAGGCTATGGCGCCCACACCAGTGTGTGGGAGTGCCCGGACCTCATGAAACTTAACGTCCGTGGGACTGACCGTCAGAAGTGGCTGCTTATCTGCAATTGCGGCGGAGGCCCTGCCGGCGGCAGTGCTACCCAGTATTTCATCGGCGACTTCGACGGACACAAGTTCACTACCGACCAGAAGGAAGCGCTGTGGATGGATTACGGGAAGGACCACTATGCCACGGTAACCTTCGACAACGGTCCTGAGGGGAGGAAGATAGCCATTGCCTGGATGAGCAACTGGAACTATGCCGGAGCGGTTCCCACGAAGCAGTTCCGTTCTGCGGACAGCCTTCCCCGCGACCTTGACATCTTTGAATATGATGGCAAGTACTATTGCGGAGTGACGCCTTCGAAGGAACTCCTCTCACTAAGGGGGGCAAAGACACGTCAGCCTTCTGAAACTTGCGAGATAGTGGTTGATCTTAAAGGAAGCGCCCAGCTGGAGTTGTCCAATACAAAAGGTGAGAAAGTGGTTTTGGAATATGATTCCAAGGCGGGAACCTTCTCGATGGACAGGACCATGAGCGGGGATACTTCTTTCAGCAATGACTTCCCGACCAAAACCGTAGCTCCCGTACACGGACAGCTGAAACAGTTGCGCATCTTCATCGACAGATGCAGCATCGAAGTGTTTGATTCGGAAGGGAAGATGGCGATGACCAATCTTGTCTTCCCTTCGGAATCCTACGGAACCTTGAAATCAAAAGGTTGCAAGGCAACCATCTACCAGATCCAGATCTAACATTAAAACCATTGTACCATGTCAATCACTAGAAGAGATTTTTTCAGGAAGAGTATAGTGGCCGGTGCCGGTGCGGCAGCAGCGACTATGCTCGGCCCCCTGGCTGTCGAGGCTGATGCAAAGTCCAATAAGAAGTTGCGCAAAGCGAAAAGGGTGATCATAATGACTTTCGACGGGATACGTGTAGATGGTCTTGCCCAGGCCAAGACTCCCAACATCGATTCGCTGATCGCATCCGGTGCTGCGTCTTATGCGACCAGGGACGTGATGCCTTCCATAACCCTTCCTAACTACACCAGCCACCTGACGGGCGCCGGTCCGGAAGTCCATGGAGTCGCAACCAATGGCTGGAAGGTGGATGATTTCAAGCTTGAAGCGGTCGAGAGGGACGAAGACGGCTATTTCCCTTCTGTATTCAAGGTGCTGAAGGATCATGTCCCTGGCATCAAGACTGCTTACTATTGGAACTGGCTGCCTCTGATCAACGGCATGAATCCAAAGTACATTGATGATAAGCTGTCTGCAGGGGACGAGGGGTATCCTGCCTTGTACGACAGGGCAATGGAGTACATTGCGGCCAACCGCAACGAGAAGATGTTCATGTTCCTCTACAACGTCCACACGGACCACGTCGGTCACACTTCTGCATGGATGTCGCCTGAATATATCCAGTCGATTGAGGAGGGAGATGTCCAGGTGGGACGCATGCTGGATTTCCTTAAGAAGGAAGGCTTGTATGAAGAAACCCACATCCTCTGGATCACCGACCATGGCGGAATCGGCAAGGGACATGGCGGGGTAAGTCCCGAAGAAATGATAGTGCCATGGATCATTGAAGGCCCTGGAATCAAGAAGGGGTTCACCATCGAAGAGGCCAACAATACAGTCAACACTGCATCGACGGTGCTGCGCCTTTTTGGCGTCGAACAGCCCCTCTGCTGGACCGGTGAAGTCCCCGAATCCATCTTTATTTAGCGGTTTTTGCCACCCTCGGCATGTTAAGAGGGGGGACCGGAGCGAAGCGAACGGTGGGGCCGCGAAGCGGCGGTGCAACCCCCTACAGACTCCACACCACACCTTATGCACATGACCCGGCACTACCGTCAGAAGCGGCAGGGGAGTGTGAGAAGCTGATACATGAGGGTACGGGCGATCCGCTCGTGCCCTTTTCCGTTGGGGTGAAGCTTGTCAGTCTCGGGATTGCTGAAATAGACAACCTGCTCTTCCACCATGGGATTCAGCCCAGAAAGGGAATTGAGGTCGATCACTGGAATGCCCCAGACATTTCCAGCCTCCTTGACCACGTCTGCATATTCAGAGAAGTAGTAACCCAAACGGTTGGGGAAAGATTCTTCCGGCTGGATGTTCTGAGGGCCGAAAGTCGAAAAACCCCTGTGGATGGGTGTCAGGATGACTATCTGCTTTTCAGGGAACATGGACTTCAGCGTAGAGACTGCGATGTTTATCCGCCCCTTGAGAGTCTTGTTGTCCATGCACGGAGTCCTTTTCATCCTAAGGAATTTCGTTGCAGGATAGCCCAACGTCGCAGTAGTCTCTTCAGGCTTTGTTTCATACCATTCCCCGATGGGGACATCGTTGGCGAAATCATTGGTTCCGAGGAAGATGGTGATGGCGTCGAAATCGTCGCCATGCTCGTCCTTGAGCTGCCTGGCCTGGTTGGGTACATCTTCCCATGTGCGTCCGCTGACTCCATAGACGAAAGGCTTGATGTCAAGCCATTCCTGAAGCCAGCCCCAGTAATGTGAATCGCTCTTCCCGGTCCAGTCATGTTTCTCCGGGACCGATCCAGGGTCGGTGATCGAATCGCCCATGAATGCTACCTTCGCACCGTACCAGGGATGCCTTATGGTTTCTTGCGAGAATGCTGCAGCTGAAACAAGAACTGCAGCTATGATAAGCAAAATCCTTTTCATTCCTTTATCTCTTTTCCCGCAGGACAAGTACGCTCTGCGAGTGTAATTCTATGTTGTAATGATTGCCGCTCGGCTTGAGTTCCATGACAGGAGAAAGCATAGAGTCGTCTTCAGGGAGACAGCCCTCGCGATATTCATAGACTTCGCACTTCCCAAGCCGCTTCACGTTTTCATTCGAAAGCTTCAGTGAAAGGTCGCGCTCGATGCCGCTTGCGAACACGTAGGTCCATTTCCCATCATCGGAACGGAATGCAGAACCATTGGCGAAATCATTCCCCAGGTCGAGGGGATAGACAGTGTCGTCCTTCCTTACGAATCTCGTGAGGAGGGAGAATGCGTAGTAGTTGGGCCTGGGCTGGTAGTCTGTCTCGCATCCTTCGGCGTCATCGCCCTGGTAAACAACCTTCTTGTAGCGCCAGAGACCTAGCTGCTGCATGGTTTCGTAATTGGCGTCACGGTTGTAGTACTGGTCTATCAGCGACCAGTAGCTGGCCCCGGCAGCTCCGGCGTTCAGGAAATTCAAGCAGTTCCTTACCATCAGGGGACCTCTCTTGTACCAGTTGATGTCTTTCTGCCTTGCTGCACCGACACATAGGTTGGATCCGAACTCGCCGACATAATGCTTCTTCCCGACCCTTGAGGCAAGCGCGCAATTTGCGGTTTCCCATTCGTAGGAGAACTTGTTGGCGGTTTCGTAGCCGAAAATGTAGGTGTGGCTGTTGAATATGTCAGCGTACGCTTCCAGGTTGTCGACACATTTCTCAAGGAAGAACCTCCTGGAGTCAGTGTTGTCGGAGAGGTTGAATTTGACCTTTTCCCTTATGCCGTCTTCCTTGAAACGCTTGTCCATGGCCTTGACTATCTCGATGTACTGGTCAGCCTCGCAGACGTTGCCGTCAGGTTCGTTGAAAGGGGTCACTTCGTTGATGCAGGTGTAGCCCTTCTGTTCGATAAGGTATTTGACCAGAGTGGAGAAATTGGCGGCGAATTCTTCATTGTCCTCAGGTGCCGTTACCCAGTTGGTGCCGGTCTTGTTGCAGTTGAAGTACCTCTTCCCGTTCCCTGGAGTTGAAGGATCGATAAATGAGCAGTATGCCGGGCA
>CADBMD010000013.1 GCA_902795735.1 uncultured Bacteroidia bacterium | reverse complement strand
GTGACCTTGGAAGCATTCTGCTTCATCTCCTTGGCTTTCTTCCTCTGCTGGTAGAGGTACTTCTGATAGTCAAGGATCTTGCAGACGGGCGGATCGGCCTTGGCACTGATCTCGACCAGGTCAAGTTCCATTTCGTCGGCCATCTTCAAGGCCTTGGAGATAGGATAGATGCCTGGCTCGGCGATGTTGTCGCCGACAAGACGGACCTGAGGAGCAAGAATCTCCTCATTGATGTTCAATTCATCATCCGCTTTCTGGCGGACGAATGAACGTTGGCCACGAGCCCCTGCAGGCTTCGTACCGGAAGGTTTGAATCCGGTGGATGGTCTTGAACCTCCGTAATGTGGTTTCTTGTAAGGCATTCTTGTCTAAAATCTCCTGTTTTTCTTAATCTGTTATAACATTATCAAGCAAGTTCCTTGGCTACTTCAGCCTTGAACCATGCTACGAATTCATCCAACTTCATGGTACCTGCATCGGCACCTTCCCTCCTGACAGAAACCGTGCCGTCGGCAACCTCTTTCTCTCCGACGATTGCCAGCACAGGAACTCTCAGCAATGAAATCTCACGGATCCTCTTCCCGAGAGTTTCATTTCTGTCATCGATTGAACCGCGAATATCGGAATTATTCAGCAAACTGCAAACTTTTTTTGCATAATCTGCATATTTCTCACTGATTGGCAAGACTTTAACCTGATCCGGGCTGAGCCAGAGAGGCAGGTGTCCGCCGGTGTGCTCAAGAAGCACGGCAGTGAACCGTTCGATCGATCCGAAAGGAGCCCTGTGGATCATCACGGGACGCTGCTTGCTGCCATCCGCTGCGGTGTACTCGAGCTGGAATCTTTCCGGGAGGTTATAGTCCACCTGGATGGTTCCGAGCTGCCACTTCCTGCCGATTGCATCCTTGACCATGAAGTCGAGCTTCGGACCATAGAAAGCGGCCTCGCCATATTCAACGACGGTCTTGAGACCCATCTCAGCGGATGCCTCGATGATGGCATTCTCAGCCTTCTCCCAGTGCTCGTCGCTTCCGATGTACTTGGACTTGTTGTTGGGATCCCTCAGGGACACCTGTGCGGTGTACTTGTCGAACTTGAAGATCTTGAAGACATAGAGGATCAGCTCTATCACCTTCTCGAATTCACCCTTGAGCTGGTCGGGAGTGACGAACATGTGGGCGTCGTCCTGAGTGAAGGAACGCACCCTTGTAAGTCCGTGAAGCTCACCGCTCTGCTCGTAACGGTAGACCGTACCGAACTCGGCCATCCTCAGCGGAAGGTCACGGTAGGACCTGGGAGCCGAACGGAATATCTCGCAGTGATGAGGGCAGTTCATCGGCTTGAGCATGTACTCTTCTCCTTCCTGGGGAGTGTGTATCGGCTGGAAGGAATCCTTGCCATACTTGGCATAATGGCCGGAAGTAACATAAAGGTCCTTGCTGCCGATGTGAGGCGTCACTACCGGAAGGTAGCCATATTCATTCTGCTTCTTGCGAAGGAATTTCTCAAGTTCGAACCTCATGACGGAACCTCTGGGGAGCCATAACGGAAGTCCCATTCCCACCCTCGAAGAGAAGGTGAAAAGTTCCATCTCCTTTCCAAGCTTGCGATGGTCCCTCTTCTTGGCTTCCTCAAGGACGACGAGATATTCATCCAGCATCGACTTCTTGGGGAAGGTGATTCCATAGATCCTGGTAAGCTGGCCACGGGTCTCGTCACCACGCCAGTAGGCTCCGGCAAGAGCGGTCAGCTTTACGGCCTTGATGACCTCGGTGTTGCGGAGATGAGGTCCCCTGCAGAGGTCCGTGAAATGGCCGTTGGTGTAGTATGTGATCGTACCGTCCTCAAGCTCGCTGATAAGCTCGCACTTGTACTGGTCGCCTTTTTCTTCGAAATGCTTGAGAGCCTCTGCCTTAGGGACGGAGATCCTCGTGAAGTCCTGCTTCTCCCTGGCAAGTTCCAGCATCCTCTTCTCTATCTTAGGGAAATCGGCATCTGTCAACTGGTTGCCTGCAAGGTCAACGTCATAGTAGAAGCCATTTTCGATAGCAGGTCCGATACCGAACTTGATACCAGGATAAAGATCTTCAAGGGCTTCCGCCATCAGGTGGGACGAAGAGTGCCAGAAAACCCTCTTCGCTTCGTCGTCTTCCCACTTGAGAAGGACTATGGAGCAGTCTTCTTCGATGGGACGGTTCAGGTCAAAGGTCGTACCCTTGCCAATGGTAGTGTCTGTAGCGGGTTTCACCGCTATGGCCAGTACCTCTTCGGCAAGTCTGGGGCTGATGCCCTTTGCGATCTCGTAACCCGTTACGCCTTTCTCGAATGCCCTGACGGAGCCGTCAGGAAAAGTGATGTTAATCATAACAACTGCAATAAGTTCTATAATACTGGCTGCCTATATTACCAGCCAGTCGGCAAATATAACAAATATTTCGCTTTTTTTGTATAATTTTGCAGTACTACAACCACACTTCAAGTGTAACGGATCATGAAGAAAGATTATTCCTCCGGCGCATCTTGGAACAGCGCCTCCATCGCAGGCCTTGTCATGGCTGCAGTCACCATTGCCGCGGAACTGGTCGGAGTCTTGTGCGGTAAAGTCTCCGGATTCGGAGGCGGAATCCTCAGTTTCCTCGCCTGGGCCGGAAAACTGGTTGCCTGCGCACTTGTCTTCAAGGCTCTGATGAAGCGTTTCCATGACACCTATGAAGCCATCGACTACACTAGGCTCCAGCACTATGGGCTCAGGCTCGCCCTGTTCTCTTCCATCCTGGTAGCCGCATATTCCTTGGTCAACATCCTGGTGATCAACCCCGACACAATGGACCAGGCCCTTGAAGGATTCCGCCAAGGCTATGCCTCCATGATGGATTCCAACACCGAAGCCGCCATGGAGAAGATGATGCCCAAGATGCCTGTCTACATCGGAATAGTCAGCGTGATCTACTGCTACATCTGGGGATGGGTCTATTCGGTGCTTTTTGCAAAGAGCATTGCCCCGTATGATCCGTTTGCCGACATTGAAGGACCTAAAGACAATCAATGACAATGGAATATTCAAAAGACCTATCCATCATTATCCCTCTGCTGAACGAGGAAGAATCCCTCGGAGAACTCCTTGCATGGATCAGAAGCGTGATGAATTCCAACGGCTACGACTATGAAGTCATCTTCGTCGATGATGGAAGTACCGATGGCTCCTGGAGTAAGATTAAAGAACTGGGCGAAGGAGACGAACGGATCAAAGGAATATGTTTCCGTCGCAATTATGGCAAGTCTGCCGCCCTTTTCCATGGGTTCGCAAAAGCCTGCGGAAGAGTAGTGGTTACCATGGATGCGGATTTACAAGACTCTCCTGAAGAGATTCCCGAGATGTACAAGATGATCGTCGAGGATGGCTACGATGTCGTGTCCGGCTGGAAACAGCATCGCCAGGACAACAAGGTCACCAAGAATCTCCCGTCAAAACTTTACAATGCCACTGCAAGATGGATCACCGGTATCAAGCTTCATGACATGAACTGTGGCCTCAAGGCCTACAGGAATGAGGTCGTGAAGAATATCGAGGTCTACGGAGAGATGCACAGGTACATCCCCTATCTTGCCAAGAATGCCGGCTTCAACAAGATAACCGAGAAGCCAGTCCATCACCAGAAACGGAAGTATGGGAAGAGCAAGTTCGGGATTGAGAGATTCGTGAACGGTTTCCTGGATCTCCTGTCCCTGTGGTTCCTCAGCACTTTCGGGAAGAAGCCGATGCACTTCTTCGGTTTTTCGGGCCTGATAATGTTCCTTGTCGGTTTCATAATGACTGTATGGATCATCGTCGCCAAGCTTGTACACCAGGCAAATGGGCTCAGGTACAGGGCCGTAACAGACCAGCCTTTGTTCTATCTCGCCCTGCTGGCCGTCTTGATGGGAGTCGTGCTTTTCCTTGCAGGATTCATCTGCGAGCTGATTTCGAGGAACTCCCAGGAAAGGAACAAGTACAACATCAAGGAAATAATGTAGCAAGGTCGCTTTGGAACAGGACAATCAGACAATACAAGGTCCGGAGAAGGCTCCCGCCAAGACGCAGGAGAAACCCAACAAAGATGGCTTCTTCAAGAAGCTATGGCGTTTCATCCGCAACATCTTCATCCTTGGTCTTATCATCTTCCTTGCGGGATACTCTGTCAAGCTGCGTTTCCAGCTAAGGGAAAGCAACGAGGCTGTTGACAGTCTGAGGGCTGTCATAGAATCGAACTATGTCAAGCTTGATTCACTGATACTGCTGCAGGACCAGGAGGCAATGCTGAGAGACTCGCTGGACGATGTCGTGGACAGGATGCTCGGAGACCGTGCGACCCTTGCCATGATAACCATCGACACCACGCTGGATCTTTCGACAGCACAGAAAGCCATAGAAGAAAGTGTGGATCTCCAGGGCTGGGTAGATTCATTATGTGCGCCCTTCCCCGAGGGCGTCTCGGCCCACGTCAAACTCCATTTCCTCAAGGAACAAACCACCAGGCTGGAACGCCTTAACTACCGCCTGAACAACAAATTCGGGAACTGAGCCCTAGGCCGTAACCACACCTTTTCAGGCAAGCACCTGGCTCATCCCACTCTATAACCAAGCTCGTCCCAAGCCGAGGCTGTCACGCTCACCAGCCACACTGAGTTCACCCATAGGAGATGGCTAACTAGGGATGAAGGCTGGTTTCGAGAAGACGGGTCTTATTGGTGAGCAAATCGTCATAGAATGCTCAAAAACGCCTGATTTGCTCACGAAGATGCTTGACGGCATTGCAGATAAACTCCCTGGGCAGAAAGACACCCAAAACCATCCCGCAGAATTCCGTGCCGAACTGTAAAGTCACGTTTTCGACAAATATCGACCCGCAGAGTTCCGTGCCGAACTGTAAAGTCACATTTTCGACAAATATC
>CADBMD010000012.1 GCA_902795735.1 uncultured Bacteroidia bacterium | reverse complement strand
CTTCATATCATTTATTTCTAAAACACCAGGACATCAGAGTCTCCATAAGTGTCATAGCCGGAGGTAATTACCTTCTCGCCAGGCTCCAAACCCTCCAGGACCTCGTAATACTGAGGGTTTTGCCTCCCGATTCTAATCTCCCTCTTGACAGCCTTGTTGCCATCCTTGCTGACCACATAGATCCATTTCCCACCGGTCTTCTGGTAGAAGGTGCCGCGCGGTATAATGACCGCCTCCTCGGGTTGGCCGAGCTGGAGGTTGAGGTAATATGTCTGGCCGGCACGGATGTTGTCTGGCTGCTCCCCGTCAAATTTGAAATCGGCCTTGAACTTTCCGTCACGCACTTCAGGATAGACCTTGCGGATGACCGTCGAGAAGGTCTCACCCTGGCGCTCGAAAGTGGCTTCCAGGCCGGAAACGACCCTGTCGATGTAATGTTCATCTATCTGGGCCTCGACCTTGTAAGTCCCTACAGAGTTGATCTGGCCGATCTTCGTACCGCTGGCGATGCTTTGGCCAAGTACTACATCCAGGAGTCCGAGCTCACCGTCGATCGGAGCCTTTACAATAAGGTTGTCCTTGCGCTTTCATATCATACTCATGTTCAGGAGCATGTTCTCAAGGCTCTCCTCCATCCTGTCAACCTGCGTCCCGCGGTACAGGCTGTCCTGGCGGGAACGTTCCCTGATGAGGTCATATTTCTTGAGGGCTAGTTCGTAGTCCTCCTTGGCCTTGAGGTAATCCTCCCTGGCTATCAGTTTGTCCTCGTCGAGAGCTTTCTGCTGCTCGTAAGCCCTGCGGAGTTTCTCGACGTTCGTCCCGTACTCGAGCTCGTTCTGGCGCACATCAAGCTTCTGCTGCTCCATCTGGATCTGGGTGTTGCGAAGGATGTTCTCTTTCTCCGCAAGCTCCGCTTCCGCATTCAGGATCTGGAGGTCAAGGTTGTCGTTGCTAAGCATAAGGATCGGATCTCCGGCACGGACTTTCGATCCTTCTTCAATCAGGATGGCTTGAACTATTCCGCCTTCCTGTGGTGAAAGCTGGATAGTGGTCATGGGCTGTACTCGACCGCTGACCCGGATGTAGTCGTTGAACTCACCTCTTGTGGCTGCACTTACAGTCAAAGTGTCTTTATCTACGCGCAAGGTCTTGTTATTGGGGCGTGCGATGAGGTAGATTATGAATATCCCCAGAAGCGCTCCCAGCCACCATGGCATTGCTTTCTTAGTGAACGCCACTCTCCAACCTGTTTTCTTTTCGATGATCTTATCCATGTTATTATTAGATTCTTCTCTATTGGTTTACATATTCAACACCACTGTAATAAAGGACCACAGCCTGCTTGATGAGATACTTGAACTGGCTGTTCATCTCGTCAGCCTTGGACTTGAGATAGTTGTTGGTCGCCGTCTGAAGTTCCAGCGGAGAGATCAGTCCTTGCTCCATCTTCTTGAGGTTGAGGTTGTAAGCTTCAGCCTGAACCTCGGACTTGTAGCGGGCCTGGTCGTATGCCGCCTCGCTCCCGTCACGGTCCTGGATGGCCCTTCTGACCTCGCTCTCTACGTCCCGACGCTTCTGGTCGTACTCGGCAGTGGCCTTGGCCAGGGCGTTGCGTTGTTTTGCTATCTTCGACTGCTTTTGCATCCTGCCCCAGATAGGGATGGATAATG
This sequence comes from uncultured Bacteroidia bacterium, assembly GCA_902795735.1. GTDB lineage: Bacteria > Bacteroidota > Bacteroidia > Bacteroidales > UBA932 > Cryptobacteroides. Next base: position 19,331 of record CADBMD010000012.1, on the reverse strand, counting down.
ACATCTGGACGTATTGTCCGCCATTATTCTTGAGTTGGTCTCCGAAAGAAGCTGTCTGAGAACCGACATAAGTGTAGTAGGTTGTACTCCAGCCTCCATACATGCTCAGGGATGGAAGCAACTGCCATTTGGTAGTGTTGAGCTCGCGTTTGGCGTTGAGCATGGCGCCTTCGGCAATCAGTACCTTGGGGTTATTCTCTATGGCGTAGGAGATAATAGATTCTTCCAATGTGTCATCCTGAGCGTCAGCGAAGGATCTGACCTCAGTCTCCACTACCAATTCCTCCTCCGGAGGCCAGAACATCAGGTCCCCGAGAGTCATCAGCTGGTCGTTATAGGAGTTTCTCACGTTGGTGAGGTCATATTTCCTGTCGGCAAGGTCCGCCTGCATCTGCACTACATCAGCATGCCCCTTCTGTCCGAGTTCTTCCTGCCGCATGGCTTTCTTGAGAGCCATTTCGGCCGCTCCGACCTGCTCTTCGTAGATGTCTGCCAACCGCTTGTAATAAACCACGTTGTAGTACGCCTCCATCACCGCCAGGCATATGTCAGCCTCTACCTGCTTCTCCTGGGATTCGCTGATAGCGAGACCGGTCTTGGATATCTTGAGGTTGTTGACTGCTGAGAAACCGTCGAACAGATCGATCCCGGCGCTTAGGCTGTAGCCATTATGGAAAGAAGTCTGTGTGAAATAAGTGTTGGTCTGCGGGTCGATGGAACGTCCGAAATTATAATACGCATTTGTCCCTGTACTGAGGCTTGGGGTAAACGCCTGTAGTATTGCGTCCCTGCGAGCTATCCTGGCATCGTCGGAAGCTGCCTGCTGGATCCGCATCTTGGTTGAATTAGAGATGGCGTATTCCATACAATCGTGGAGTGTCATCACCTTGTCTTCGGTTTTTTCTGGCATGCCATTGGCCCTGGCCTGGAAGACGAGGGCCATGGCTGCCACACAACACACATTTATGAACGGTAGTTTTTTTGTCATATTCAAGCCATTTACAAAGCTATCCGGACATTTTTCGTGCCAAACGGGATATGTTATTGATAATCAATTTATTAAATAAAAAATAAGAGTGTAAAGTACTGTAAAGCACTTTACACTCCTTTACACGTTCTTTACACTTTTCCTACTTGAACAGGAGCTTTGCGAATGTGTTCAGGTACAGCCTCCAGTTGGACCAGGTGTGACCGCCGTCCGAGACAAAGAAGGTGTGGTCCAGGCCTTGCTCGGTGAGTGTCTTGTCCAAAGCCTTGGAGCCTTCGAAGAGGAAGTCGCTGTCACCGCAGGCCAGGAAGTAGAGTTTGACCCCGGCTTTCTTCAATGCGGCAATCTGCTCCGGCGAAGCTTTTCCTGCTGCCGACAAGGGGCAGATGTAATCGAAAAGCTCAGGATAGAGGATGGAAGCAGAGATAGTGTGGCCGCCGCCCATTGACAGTCCAGCGATTGCCCTTGAAGATGGTTTGGCGATTACCCTGAAGTTGCTTTCGATGAAAGGAACGATTTCAGTGCAGAGGCTCTTCACGTAGGCATTCCGGTTTTCTTCGGAGCGCCAGTTGATGTTCTTCTCGGGAATATTGAGGGTGCGGGCTGCCTGCTGTCCGGGATTTCCGTTAGGCATTACTACGATCATCGGTTCGGCGAGTCCCTTTTCAATGAGATTGTCCATGATCTGGGCAGTCCTGCCCATGGAGATCCAGGCTTCTTCATCGCCTCCGGCTCCATGCAGAAGGTAGAGGACAGGATACTTTTTCTTAGGGTTGGATTCATAGCCGTAAGGAGTGTAGACAGTCAGCCTGCGGCTGTAGCCGAGAATCTTGCTGTCGTACCATGGGTGGCTGACCGTCCCGTGCCTGGTGGCTTCCACATAGTTCTCCGAACGCTCTCCGGGAACGAACAGCATGGGGAGGTAGCGGGTTCCGTCCCTTTGGACGAGGACATTCTGGGGATCGTTCACGGCAACTCCGTCAACGATGAAATTGTAGGTGTAGATCTCGGGCTTCGGGAGGGGAAGCTTGACGGACCAGACATTGTTCTCTCCGCGCTGCATCTCGACGGAATCGCCCCATGGATTCGCCATCCATGAACCGCTGAGTTTGACCACTGTGGCGTAGTCGGCCTTGAGACGGAAGGTTACGCTGTCATTCTGGATCTCGGGGGAGATGACCGGCCTGTTCCCCCGGTTAGCGAAATTGGAAAGTTCCTGGGCATTGATGCCTCCTGCAAGTGCAAGGATAGCAAAGACGGTAAGTATCTTCTTCATTTTATAAATAGAATTTTTCGAATATAGCATATTTTGATAATATTTCGTAATTTTGGATAGAAACTGAAGCATCTATGGACGGATTGAACAAGAAATTCATCTATTTCATTTGCGCCGTTTCTGCCATGGGCGGGCTTCTTTTCGGTTACGACTGGGTCGTTATCGGTGGCGCAAAGATCTACTATGAACAGTTTTTCGGGATAGTGGACAAGTCATTCCTCGTCGGTCTGGCCACGAGCATAGCCTTGGCTGGGTGCATGATAGGCGCCTTGACTGCAGGAAGCGCTGCAGACCGCTACGGACGCAAACCGTTGATGATCCTGGCCGCATTCATCTTCGTCGTGTCGTCGATAGGCACAGGGGCATTCAATGGGTTCGGGGCGTTCCTTGCCGCCCGTTTCGTGGGAGGCATCGCAATTGGCATCGCTTCAGGACTCAGCCCGATGTACATAGCGGAGGCCGCGCCGGCATCAATAAGGGGCAAGCTTGTCACTCTCAACCAGCTGACCATCGTCATCGGGATCCTGGCCGCCCAGATCGTGAACTGGAGGATCGCCGGCACCCATGACCCGTCCTGGAACACTCAGGCCGGTTGGCGCTGGATGTTCTGGGCGACAGCTTTCCCGGCCGCACTTTTCCTTATCCTGTCATTCGTGATTCCGGAAAGCCCGCGCTATCTTGCCTTGAAAGGCGATTATGATGGCGCCGGATCCGTCTTGTCAAAAATCGGTGGAGATGAATATTCCCGTTCGGAACTGGCGGCCATAAAGGCCAGCAAGACGTCGGAAGGGGAGGCTTCCGGCGGTCTGGGCACTTTGCTAGCCAGGCCCTACAGGAAAGTCCTGCTTCTTGGAATAATCGTCGCATTCTTCCAGCAGTGGTGCGGTACCAACGTCATATTCAATTATGCCCAGGAAATATTCCAGGGGGCTGGCTATGACGTGGACAACACCTTCATCAACATCGTCATCACAGGAATAGCGAACCTCATCTTCACCTTCGTTGCCCTGTTCACCGTCGAAAAGCTTGGCAGGCGCACCCTCATGCTCCTGGGGGCCGGCGGCCTGGCTGGAATCTACCTTATCCTGGGCGCTTGTTATTTCTTCAAAGTAAGCGGGATTTTCATGGTGATACTCTGCGTTGCCGCTATTGCATGCTACGCGATGACACTCGGGCCCATCACATGGGTCCTGATTTCGGAAATATTCCCTAACAGGGTGAGGGCCGTCGCCGTTGCAACCGCTACCTTCTTCCTGTGGATAGGCAGTTTCACCCTGACACTGTCTTTCCCTTTGCTCAACAAGGCTCTTGGCACCAGCGGGACCTTCTGGATCTACACTGCGATTTGCTGTGCAGCTTTCTTCTTCCTCCGCAGGAGTCTTCCCGAGACAAAGGGTAAATCTCTGGAACAACTTGAAAATGAACTGACAGGGGAGTGATATGGTAAAGGCATGGAAAGAGAAGGTGGTTATTCCCACCTATGAAGCAGGAAGACCGGAAAAGAATCCTGTCTTCCTTGAAAAAAGGGTGTACCAGGGCTCCAGCGGCGTGGTCTATCCCTATCCCGTGATAGAGAGCATTTCCTCTGAAAAGAAGGACAAAGAGTACGAAGCCGTATTCCTTGAGAATGAATATATAAAGGTGATGATCCTGCCTGAACTGGGCGGCAGGGTGCAGATGGCGTACGACAAGATAAAGGGACGCCATTTCATCTACTACAACAGAGTCATAAAGCCTGCCTTGGTGGGACTTGCCGGTCCATGGATTTCCGGAGGAATAGAATTCAACTGGCCCCAGCATCATCGCCCGAGCACTTTCCTTCCGGTCGACTGCAAGATCGAGCAGAACCCTGACGGCAGTGTAACTGTCTGGACAAACGAGATGGAAAGGATGTTCCACCAGAAAGGGATGGCCGGCTTCACCCTCCGCCCCGGTTGTGCTTACCTGGAAATCAAGGGGGTTGTCTATAACAGGACGGATATTCCCCAGACATTCCTTTGGTGGGCTAACCCGGCAGTCCATGTCAACGATGCTTACCAAAGCGTTTTCCCGCCGGATATCCATGCAGTCTTCGACCACGGAAAGAGGGCAGTGTCCACGTTCCCGATAGCCACCGGGACATATTACAAGGTGGATTATTCTGCCGGCGTTGACATCTCCAATTACAAGAATATTCCAGTACCGACTTCCTATATGGCCGTCGGTTCGAGGTTCGATTTTGAAGGAGGTTACGAGAACGACACCAAGGGGGGAATGCTCCATGTCGCGAACCACCACCTTTCTCCAGGAAAGAAGCAGTGGACCTGGGGCAACGGTGACTTTGGCCGTGCCTGGGACAGGAACCTGACGGATGAAGACGGCCCTTACATCGAACTGATGGCCGGGGTTTACACTGAGAACCAGCCTGATTTCTCATGGCTGCAACCCTATGAGGAAAAGTCTTTCGTCCAGTACTTCATGCCCTACAGGGAAATAGGGATCGTAAAGAATGCGTCCAAGGATTTCCTCTTGAACGTCGAAGAAGAAACAGCCGGCAAGATAAGGGTGAAAGTGTTCGCCACATCTCGGAAAACAATTCAAGTCCTGCTTAAGGATAATAATGACAATGCCCTGTTTAATAAGGTCGTAACTGTTTCTCCTGAGGCTTTTTTTGATGAACCTGTAGAGGTGGGTGAGATTCCTTTTGGTGACTTGCTGTTGGAAATCGTCCTCAAAGGCAGGACGGTCCTTTCATGGCGGGCTGAAAAAGATGTGATAACCCCGGCTCCAGATCCCGCAGAGGCAGCTCTCCTGCCAGGCGAGATCAAGACAACGGAGCAACTCTATCTTACCGGACTTCATCTCGAACAGTACCGTCATGCCACCTGGAATCCGGTGGATTATTACGAAGAAGCCCTCCGAAGGGACCCTGACGATGTCCGGAACAATAATGCGTTGGGGCTTTGGTACATCAGGCATGGACGTTTCGACCTGGCTGAAGGCTATCTTAGGACAGCCGTGAAAGTCCTTCAGAAACGTAATCCCAACCCCTATGACGGGGAGCCTTTGTATAATCTCGGCCTGTCGTTAAGGTATCAGGGGAAGATTGACGAGGCTTACGGGATGTTCTACAAGGCTACATGGAACGGAGCCTGGCAGGATGCCGGTTATTTCTCATGCGCCCAGATTTCCGTCATGCAGGGCCGGCTGGAAGATGCCCTGGAAGAGATCGACCGCAGCCTTGTACGCAACTATCACAATCACAAGGCCCGGGCACTCAAGGCATCCATCCTGAGGAAACTTGGCCGCAAGGAAGATGCCCTGAAGTGGATTGATGAGTCGTTGAGGATAGACGGTTTCAACTACGGTTGCCTGTTCGAGAGGCATCTTCTCACAGGGGAGGACCTTTCTCTGATGAACGGCCTGATGCATGGCTCCCCGTTCAATTACGAGGAACTGGCCATGGATTATGCCGGAGCCGGCTTGTGGAAGGAGTCTGTCAAGGTCCTTGAAGAAGCTCTCGGAATCGGGGCCGAATCACCCATGATCCATTATTTCAAGGCATGGTCAATGGTGAATGGGGGAATACGTGGCTGGAAGAAGGTCCTGCGCCAGGCCGAGGAAGCCGATCCGACCTGTTGTTTCCCCAACCGCCTGGAGGCTGTCCTGGCTCTTGGAAAAGCGATGGAAATCAATCCTCGAGACGCGAAGGCTCCATACTATCTCGGCAACCTTTACTACGACAAGAGACAGTATGGCCTTGCGCTGGAGTTGTGGAAACGCTCTTCAAGGCAGGATCCTTCTTTCCCCACCGTCTGGCGCAACCTCTCGCTGGTCCTTTTCAACAAGAAGGGTGAGAAGGACAGGGCTCTGGAATGCATGGAAAAGGCTTTCAGCCTGGATCCTGGCGACAGCCGCATTTTAATGGAACTGGACCAGCTCTACAAGAGGCTCAGGCGGCCGGCCCAATGGAGGCTCGCGTTCCTTGAGGAATATCCCTCCCTGGTTGAAGAAAGGGATGACCTCATCCTTGAAAGGATAACCCTTCTGAACAACACAGGAGAGTATTCAAAGGCCAAGGACTTGCTCGATGCCCACACCTTCCATCCATGGGAAGGCGGCGAAGGGAAAGTCCCTGCCCAGTACCAGTTCGCAAGGACGGAACTTGCCAAGGAGCTGATTTCCAAAGGCAGTTTCGAGCATGCCCGTATCCTGCTGGAAGAATGCCTTGAATATCCTCATAATCTTGGAGAAGGGAAACTGATCGGAGCCCAGGAGAACGATTTCTTCTACCTGCTTGGCTGTGTCCATGAAGGCCTCGGAGACCATGGAAAGGCTCGCCGGTACTGGGAAAAGGCTGCCGAAGGCACCCAGGAGCCGGCTCCGGCAATGTATTACAATGATTCCAAGCCGGAGAAGATTTTCTATCAGGGGATGGCCCTGCGCAAGCTAGGCCGGGAAAATGAAGCAAAGGGCCGTTTCAACAAACTGGTCTCCTATGGTGAGAAGCACATTTTCGACAAGATTGTCATGGACTATTTCGCAGTGTCCCTGCCTGACCTGCTGATCTGGGAAGACAGCCTTGATGCCAGGAACAGGCTCCATTGCAACCTCATGATGGCACTGGGCCATTACGGACTTGGGAATATGGAGAAGGCAGGGAAGTTCATCTCGGAAGTCGAGAAAGAAGATCCCTGCCATCAAGGTATAGCGGCGCTGAAGTCGCTTGAGTCTATCTTAAGGTGAAGTGATATTCAGTGCAAGCGAAGTATTTCTCTCCTGGTCTGAGTACGGTGGTCGGGAACTGCGGCTGGTTGGGGGAGTCCGGGACATGGATGGTTTCCAGCAGGATTCCGCAAGAGGGATCCATGGGCGCAGTCTTCCCGTAAGCGTCTCCTGTCAGCCAGGCACCTGACCAGGAAAGCAGGCAGGGCTCGGTGCTGTCTATGTCCATGCATATTCCGGAATCAGGGCTGTACAGCGTGGCGATCTTCTTCATTTTACCGGTCCAGTCGTTTATCAGCCAGCATGCATCGGAGCCGTTAGGTCCAAGGGGATTGGAATCGATCCGCCGGCTGGTCCTGTAGTCGAACTCACCGCCGGCGACAGGCTCTTTGTGGTCAGGGCATCTCTGGCCGTTCATTATGAGGCAGGTGTCGCAGTCGACCCAAAGGTCGTGGTCCAGGACATTCCCAGCACCCTCTCCCTTGAGGTTGAAATAGGTGTGGTTGGAAAGATTGATGACGGTCGCTTTGTCCGTCACTGCCGTGTACTCTATCCTGCAGTGGTTGTCATCATCCCACCAGTAGGTTACCGTGCAGTCGCAGTTGCCAGGGTAGCCCTGTTCCCCGTCCGGACTGAGATAACTGAACCTCACTCCTGCGCGGGAATCGTCCTTCACGATGCTGCTGCTCCATAATTTCCTGTCGAAACCGTCTTTCCCTCCATGCAGGTGTACGATCTTACCTTCAAGAGTCTCATTGGGATCGAGCCGGACAGTTTCGCCGTCGAGGGTGTAGCTGGCATGTGCGATCCGGTTTCCGAATCTGCCTATGGTGCAGCCGATGAACCTTTCCATTCCTGATTCCAGGGAATCAAGCGTTCCGTAACCGACGGCAACGTCCTTCATCTCACCGTTTCTGTCAGGGACCAGGAGGCTCACGAGCCTGGCACCGAAGTCGGTGACAATGACAGAGGCTCCTGATTTGTTGGTGATCGTGAAAAGCTTGGCCTGTTCTCCCGAAGACAAGGTCCCGAAGGACTCGCTTTCCACTTTGATGCTTGATCCTTGCCTGCAGCCAGAGAACGTCAGTGCTGCCAGGAAAATGATTGGAATGATAGTCTGGAACTTTTTCATGTCCAAATATAATAAAAAACGTCAAGAAGCGGATAATTGAATAATAATTCGTATCTTTCACGAACCATATGATTAATTGCCTAAAGTAAAAGTCAATGAAAAAGTATTTTGATCTTGAAGGGCGTGTCGCCCTTGTCACAGGTTGCTCCGGCGGCCTCGGAGTCCAGATGGCCAAGGCGCTTGCGGCGGCAGGCTGCAACATTGTCCCTATCGCACGCCGGATGGAAAAACTTGAAGAAGTCTCGGCATCCCTCCGCTCGGAATTCGGCGTCGAAGCTTTCCCGATCCGCTGCGACATAACTTCGACGGAGCAGGTCGATGAAGCCGTAGCCAAAGCCCTGGAGCATTTCGGCAGGATCGACATCCTTGTCAACAATGCCGGCACAGGTGCAGTCGCCCCGGCAGAGGACATCACCGATGCCCAGTTTGAAAACGAAATGCAGATCGACCTCTTCGGATCTTTCCGCGTAGCCAGGGCCGTAGCTAAGAAGGCCATGATTCCCGCCGGTTACGGAAGGGTCATCAACATCGCTTCGATGTATGGTCTGGTGGGCAACAAGATCGCTCCTTGTTCTCCCTATCATGCAGCAAAGGGCGGAGTCGTCAACCTGTCAAGGGGACTGGCAGCAGAGTGGGGCAAGTATGGGATTACCGTCAACACCATCTGTCCGGGCTATTTCTACACTCCGCTTACGGTAGATACCCTTAATTCCGATTATTTCCAGGATTATGCCAAGAGGGTTATCCCTCTGGAGCGTTATGGTAATGAGGGTGAACTCGATACGACTGTCCTGTTCCTTTCATCCCCTGCTTCCGGCTATGTCACCGGTGCTGTAATTCCTGTCGACGGAGGTTATACTTGCGTTTAAAATCCCAAGATAAATGATTATATTTGTGCCGACGACTTGACAACAAATATAATCTATGGGTGCATTCTTTGGTACTATCTCGAAGACCGAATGTGGAGCCGATCTTTTCTACGGCACCGACTACAACAGCCACCTTGGAACACGACGCGCCGGAATGGCGACTTTCGATGAGAACCGCGGGTTCCTTCGTGGCATCCACAGTCTGGAGAACGGATATTTCAGGAACCGTTTCGAAGACGAGCTGGACAAATTTACAGGAAAGGCCGGCATAGGCGCTATCAGTGACACTGATGCACAACCTATGCTGGTCAATTCTCATCTGGGGCGTTTCGCCCTTGTCACCGTGGCCAGGATAAACAATGCGGAAGCCTTGGCACGCAAGCTCCTCGATGACGGGATGTATCTTACCGAATTCAGCAGCGGGAAGATCAACATCACCGAACTGGTCAGCCTCCTGATCGTTAGGGGGAGGACCTTCGTGGAAGGCATCGAGAATGTCTTCCGTGAGGTCAAGGGGTCATGCTCCATGCTCCTGCTTACCGAGGATGGCATCATTGCCGCACGTGATGCATGGGGACGCACGCCGATAGCTGTCGGTGTCAAGGAAGGCGCTATGGCAGTGAGCAGCGAGAGCACGGCTTTCGCCAATCTCGGCTACAAGACTTGCTCCTTTGTCGGGCCAGGTGAGATCATCCGTCTCCGTGCCGACGGCATGGAACAGCTGCGTAAGCCTAATCCCCGCAAGCAGGTCTGCTCTTTCCTTTGGATCTACTATGGTTTCCCGACATCCAGCTATGACGGCCAGAATGTGGAGCATTCCCGTTTCCTGTGCGGAAAGGCGATGGCGTCAAAGGATGATGTCGAAGTTGACTGCGCATGCGGCATCCCGGACAGCGGAATCGGCATGGCCGTCGGCTACGCTGCAGGGCGCAATGTTACGTACATGCGTACGATCGCCAAATACACTCCGACATGGTCCCGGTCTTTCATGCCTTCCAGCCAGACGACGAGGAACCTGGTCGCCAAGATGAAACTCATAGACAACGAGGAAATGCTTGCCGGCAAGAAGGTCCTTTTCTGTGACGACAGCATCGTCAGGGGAACCCAGCTGCGTGACAACGCCCGCGAAATCCATGAGAGCGGAGCCAAGGAAGTCCATATGCGCATAGGCTGTCCTCCTCTTGTCTTCGGATGCCCTTTCCTTAACTTCTCTGCCAGCAAGACTGAGCTTGAACTGATAACCAGGAGGATCATACGTGAGTTCGAAGGCGACAGCAACAAGAACGTCGAGAAATACACTGATTCTTCTACTCCTGAATATTCAAGGATGGTCTCGGAAATCGCTCGGCAGCTGGATCTCGATTCATTGAAATTCAGTACGTTGGAAGACCTTGTTGAAAGTATCGGTTTGCCTCGCGAGGATCTTTGCCTCCACTGCTTCGACGGCTCTTCAGCCTTTACCTTGGAGGAGCAGAACGACTAGCAGCCAACGAAATATTTGCTTCCCGGAACAAGCGAGAGAAGCTTTGTGGTAATGGCACTGCAGATGAAAGTCAGCAGTGCTATTACTGGTATTGCGATGCCCACCGGCAATGACGGAGATGCGGGATCCCCTCCGATTATCCAGGTGGCTATCGGAGCGAGGAAGAACAGGTGCATAAGGTACATTCCGAATGAAAGCTTGGAAAGGGTGGTTACTGGCTTCGGCGCTGTCTCCTTCTCGATGCATGAGAACATCAGGAACAATCCGAATGTCGCCACCAGGACGTTTGGGGTGCAGAACTCCCAGGACCATTCGAGAAGGGGAGTCTCGATCGCCTGGCCGGGCACGCCCTTCCACCAGAAGCTCCACGCCGTGAAGGCAGCTCCGGCAAGGAAGCAGACAGTCCCGACAGTCATCTTCTTCTTGGTCGACCAGTGAATATGACAGCGGATGTAGTGGGCCAGGACGAGGTAGCCAAGGTAGCCGGAGCAGTACCAGAATGCTCCGAACCCGTTCCAGAAGCATTCGCCCCAAAGTTCCTTGGAGACGAAACGGTGAAGCCATGGAATAAGGGTCGTGAATGCGAAGAGCCCAAGGAATATCCTTTCTTCCTTTGCGGAAGCCTTTTCCAACCATGGAGACACTATGGGGATGATGAGGTAGAGGCTTATGAGGGGGTACATGAACCACAGATGCCCGCCCATCGAAGGGAAGTTGAAAGGAAGCATCTTGAAGTCTGCCACGGACTGTTGCCATGTCATTCCTCCCCAGAGCAGGGGGAGGAAAGTGTAGAGGAGCAGGAATGTGATGAACGGCGGCAGGATGCGGCCGAACCGTCTTTTGTAGAATCCTGTCATGGTCTGTCCGGGTTTCAGGGGAACGAGCAAGAAAGCAGACACTATCATGAACAGAGGCACGGAGGTCCGGCTGACGAAGCCGTCATAGAAGGCGACCCAGAACCTGTTGCTTTCGTTTGCAAGCATCGAGACATTGCCTGCCAGCCCAGATGCATCCGCGGCGTAGAAATTCTCGCTTGCATGCACGAGCATGACCATGAAACATGCGACCACACGGATGTAGTCGATGAAAGTGATCCTTTTTCCCATACTCTTACTTGATTTCTGAAAGGGCTTTTCCCATTTTCTCGATCATCACGGTACCGAACACTATGTTGCCGTCGGGATCGATCAGGTACATGGACGGGATCCAGTCAACCTTGTAGTCTTTTGACACCTGGGTTTCCTTCCATTTGTGGAGGGGGCTAACATGGTTCCATCCCATCCCGTTTTCCTTGACGAAATCCGTCCACTTGTCCTTTTCGGTGTCAAAGGATACCCCGAGGAAAGCGATCTTGTCGGAGGAATATTCATTGAACAGTTCCTTGAGTCTCGGGACATCCTTCCGGCAGTCGGGACACCATGAGGCCCAGAAGTCCAGGACGACGTATTTACCCCTGAAATCTTCCAGGGAGACATTGCGCCCATCGGGCCCTTTCAGGGTGAACGACGGAGCCGCTGTGCCCTTGGCAAGCATCCCAGCGGCGTACTTTTCGTCGAGGTCCGGTTCTGGTTCAGGTTCTATCTCGGTTACCGTGATGTTCTTTATCACAGGGGCTTCAGCCTTGCTTGAAGGCTGGCCTCCTTCAATGAAAGGCCATCCGTCCCTGGTCCACTCGACCTTGTCCAGCATTCCCTGACGCTGGAGACCAAGGTTGGAAAGCTGGTAGGCATGGTAGAACATCCAGGTCTGCCCGGCATCGTCCACTATGATTCCTGCATTGTGGCCTGGACCGGAAAAAGAATCGTTCCAGTCCAGGATTTCTTCGAAGCCGTTGTCCATTATGCTGACCCCGTTGCGGTCCACGTAAGGGCCGAGGACGTTCCTGGACCTTGCGACGACCGTCCTGTAGGTGCTTTTCTCACCTCCGGAGTAGTCCCCGACGGATGCGAAGAAATAGTAGTATTTCCCTCTCTTGAATATGTTGGAACCTTCATAGGCGTTTCCGGCTACCTGGACCTTGGTTCCGAGGTCGGGAGTGATGGTCACGTCGTCGGAGACCTTGAGTTCGACGGCGTAGATATTCCTGAAACTGCCCCAGAAGAGGTAAGATTTGCCCTTGTCTTCGTAGTAGAACTGGTCGATCGACTGTTCGACATCCACTTCACGGCTGTCGATCAGTATTCCCCTGTCTGTGAAAGGTCCTTCGGGAGCGTCTGCAGTCGCGTAGCCGATGGCGCTGAGCCATTCGGTACCGAACCAAAGGGTGTAGAAGAGGACATACTTGTCCTTGATCTTCCGTATCTCCGGAGCCCAGAGGCTGGCTTTCCTGTTGTTACGCACAAGGGAAGGATAATTCTCGTCGTTGAAAACCTTGCCTACCTTGACCCAGTCTACCATGTTGTTGGAACGGAAGATAGAGTATCCTTTCCCGGTCGCATACATGTAGAAGGTCCCGTCTTCGGCCCTGATCACGGAAGGGTCCGGGGCAGTCGCCCTGACTACAGGATTCTCGTAGAAAACCGGTTCGCCGGCATTTTTCCGGCACGATGTGCAGATGCTTGAAGCGAGGCTCAGGGCGAGGATACCCGCAGCTAGGAATAATGTCTTGTTCATGTTTGTAAATATAACAAGAATTACTACATTAGCAAAAAACAAGAATCCATGAAAGCATTCCTGACAAGCATCATCTCCGTTTCATGTATCATTTCATCGGTATTTTTCTCTGTAGGCTGCAGCACATCGCATAAAGCACAGGGACCTGTCCCGGCCACTTACATCATGGTCTGCTGCCATTCGATGGACAGGGGGACCAAGTTCCTTGTAAACGGCGAGTGGGATTCCAGGCACGACTACAAAGACTACCAGACAGCTCTCGGCCTGTTGAAGCAGATAAAGGATGCCGGCATAAATGTGGTTGGCATCGATTTTACCAATCCTGCCCAGTGGGACGGACAGAAGGAGGATTTTTTCCTCATGCTTGACAATGTCCGCAGGGCGACGAAGGAACTATCGATGGAGTATTTCATGTTTCTTGGAAACACCAGGGCCTGGACAATGTCCTATTGGAATGAGAAGGCCAGGATCGTCTGGGAAACGATGGTTCCGGATGAGAATTACCGACGCTATGGATTCGGGGACGACAGGCCCATGATGACGATCTTCCTTCCAGGAGAAGAATTCAAGAGGCACTGGGACGAGACTCCGGATTCGGAAAAGGAATGGCTGGCTAAGTTCCGCATCGGAACCTGCCAGGTCAACGACCCCATCAATTTCACGGAAACTGATGCATGGGGCTACCGCAACATGTCTGAAAGTGCAGGTGGCAATGTCCGTTTCGTTGCCCCCAATTCTGGCGTAGGTCCTAAGGAATGGAAGCGGATCGGACCGCAGGAATGGAAGAATCGTGTCGAATGGAGCCTTGGCGCGAAGGAATATGCTGTCATCGGTACCTATGACGACACATGCGATGCTATCTTCTGGGGGATTGCGGATGTGTCCCAGGCAAAGGCCGAAGTCCACGTCAACGATTCGACCAGGAACGAGCCGTCGGCCTACTATGACATCGTAAAGAACGCCTTGTCTACAAAGTCTGGAGCCAGCCGTCGAACCAGGCGGAGTGCTCGTCAAAGAAATTGAACACGTAATCGACTTCAGCCTCCCAGCTGTCCAAGTGGATGAGGCCCACGCTCACGTACTTGTCCAGGATAGGCCAGCGGCGGAAAGTGGTAGCCTGTGCCTGTTTCAAGTAGTCTGCGTCCTTTCGTAGCTGGGCCTTGATGGTCGGGATCTGAGGTTTGAGTTTCGCCCATTCCGATTTGACCAGGTCGACGAAATAAGGGTCCGCAAGCATGTTGCGGATGTAGGTCCCGTTTCTTCTCAGGCTGCCCTGCACGATCGGTTTCGCGGGAGGAGTAGCCCATCCGTTGGCCCCTGATGCGGCCAGTCCGAAACTCCACTCGCAGTCCCACAGCGGCATTGCTTCAAGCTTGGAACTGCGGTTGCGCAGAGTCATGTAGATATTAGTGTCCATGTTGCCGCAAAGCTCCTGCACCAGGAACCATTTGGCAAAGGTAGAAGCATCCACATAAGCCCTGTAACCCTTTGCCGGGTCCTTGAAATCGGATCCATTGAGTGCAGACTCGAACTTGTTCATGTAGTCGAGGATGAACTTGTAGCTCTCGTCGTCCTTTACTATGTTGCCCTTGGAAGGGTTCGGATACTTGAAAGTAAGGTTATGGCCTCTGGCGGTAGTGATCCAAAGCGGCTCCTTGTTCCAGTAGTTGTCAAGCTCTATGATGAACCCGTCGTCTTCTGCCGGTACCCTGTCTTTGGCCTTTTCCACCTGTTCCGTCACGAGATATACTCCGAGGTTGTCCCCGTTGAGGATAAGCTCTACATATTCATGCCTGATGACATAGGGAATGCCGACGGACTCTGCCAGCGTGTGCATGAAATGCTCCCTCATCAAGGATTTGTCGCAGTACAAGGCAAGCAGTACCCAGTCCTTGTTGGCCGGCATTCCGCAGACGCTCTGCTTTTCCTGGAACTTGATCTTGTAGGGCTTCTTCTCGTAGCCCCATGTAGCGTTTCCTCTCCCGTGGATTTCGCCGGGAGCGTCGATTTCGATGGTAGCATCCTCGGCGGCAATGACTTTGATCTGGCAGCCGATCGACTGGTTCTTGTCGCTTGGGACGGGTGAGCCTGAATCTGTCTTTATGGATATGGTAGGTATTCCGTCGCTGTTGCGTATGACTTTCGGCGGCTCTTTTATGTCATCCTTCTGGCAGGCTGCCGCGAACACGATAATGGCGGCAGCAGACAAGTATTTCACTAATTTTTTCATCGGTGGACAAATATACGTAATCTCTTCAACATTGATTGTGCCATCGATTCTTTTTTCACCGTTGATTTTAATGAAAAACGATAAAGGCCGGCTTTTGGCCGGCCTTGCGTACTTCACAAGGAGTGGATTACTTCTCCTCCTTGGGAGCTATTGCGCACCATACGATAGCGCTGAGTGCAGCTCCGCAGAGAGGGGCCACGATGAACACCCAGAGATCCTTGAGTGCCTGTCCGCCTGCGAAGATAGCCGGTCCGATCGAACGTGCAGGGTTGACGGAAGTTCCGGTCAGATTGATGCACACGAGGTGGATCAGGATGAGGCTGAGGCCGATTGCGAGTCCTGCGAAATTGCCGGCTCCAACCTTGCCGTCGGTAGTCCCGAGGACCACGAGGACGAACAGGAAGGTGGCGACGATCTCAACAAGGAACGCTCCGCCAGCTCCGCCAGCTCCGGCGACGCCGTTGCAGCCGAGTCCGGCAGGATTGGCGCCTGCGAAAGCGGTGGAAGGAGTCATGACCTTCGCGAAGAGCAGAAGGAGAGCGCCGGCGATGACAGCACCGACAATCTGGCCGATCCAATAGCCACAGGCATCCTTCCAGCTCATACGGCCCGAGAGGGCGACACCGAGGGTGATTGCAGGATTGATGTGGCAACCGGAGATGCCTCCGATGGTGTAGGCCATTGCAACGACCGAGAGACCGAATGCCGTGGCAGTTGCGAAAAGACCGGCGGTCGTACCGCAGCCAACGAACATGGCGGTGGCGCAACCCAGGAACGTCAGAACGAATGTTCCGATACATTCTGCGATGTACTTTTTCATGATCTGTGTTATTAAGTTAAAAAAGGAGTTTAGTGGTACTAACTTTGCTAATTTATAAAATATTCTCATTAAATCCACCATTTTTCCTAAATTTACGTTTAAAAGATTTCTTAAGAATATGGAAACACATGTCGTCATAATGGCCGGGGGAGTAGGCAGCAGGCTGTGGCCCGTCAGCACTCCTGGAAGGCCGAAACAGTTTATCGACCTGCTGGGGATCGGCAAGACTTTGATCCAGATGACCGTCGAGAGATTCATGCCGGTCTGCAACCTGACCAATTTCTGGGTGGTGACATCCAAGGACTATGTCGGATTGGTAAGGGAACAGCTGCCAATGATCCCGGAAGAGCAGATCCTTGCGGAACCGGTTCCCCGCAACACGGCCCCATGCATCGCTTACGCTTGCTGGAAGATCGCCGCATCGCATCCGGATGCCAACATTGTTGTGACTCCTGCTGATGCCCTGGTCATAAATGTGGAAAGATTCGCCGCCGTTATCCGCAAGGCCCTGAATTTTACCCAGGACAGCGGAAAGATCGTGACGGTAGGTATCGAACCGACCAGGCCGGAAACAGGTTACGGCTACATCCAGGCTTGCGAAAAGAATCCGGGAGAAGTGGTCAAAGTCCTGCAGTTCAAGGAAAAACCCGATCTTCCTACTGCTGAATCGTACCTTCAGGCCGGTAACTATTTTTGGAACGCAGGGATTTTCATTTGGAATTGCCGGACCATCATCTCCGAGTTCAGGAAGCATGCCCCTTCGATTGCCAGCATCATGGACAGGATTGCAGAATCTTTCGGTACCCCGGAGGAGAACGAGACTATCTCCGGGCTCTTCCCGACTTGCGAGAAGATCTCGATCGACTATGCCGTCATGGAAAAGTCGGACGGAATCCATGTCATAGCCGGAGACCTTGGCTGGTCTGATCTGGGAAGTTTCAGTTCCATCAAGGAGCATATCCCCATGCCTGACGAAGATCCGGTTCCCGACGGAGGCGCCGCCCAGGCCCTTGAAGGAGACAACAAAGTGATAGGGAAAGACATAAGGGTCTTCGGCTGCGAGGGATGCCTTGTCCACGCCGAAGATGCTGACACTGTTGTGGTCTCAGGATTGAAGGACTACATAGTGGCTGTCAAGGGCGGGAAAGTGCTGGTCTGTCCCATGTCCGAAGAGCAGAAGATCAAGGAATATGGAGCCTGACCGCACACATTTCAAGACAGTGGTCATCTCGGATGTCCACATGGGCACTCCACATGCCAAGATAGGGGAGGTTACCCGTTTCCTCGGGCGTCTCTCCTGCGACCGGCTGATACTCGCCGGGGACATCATCGATGGCTGGCAACTCAAGCAGGTCGATGACAAGTGGACTGTGCAGGAATCGGCCTTCTTCAGCGTCATTATGAAAATGCTGGAAAAGGACCAGACAGAAGTGGTCTATGTCACCGGCAACCATGATGATTTCCTTGACAACATCACCCCGTGCCAGCTCTTCTTCATCTCTTTCGTAGGGGAGTACATGCTGGAGGATTTCGGAAAACGTTATGTCGTGATCCATGGCCATGCCTTCGACAGCATCACGACTCAGTTCAGGTGGCTGTCCAAGTTGGGTGGCCTGGCTTACAATGCCCTCCTGAAGTTCAACAATGTTTGGAACCGTGCCAGGGAGAAGAGCGGCAAGGGCAGGTACTCTTTTTCCAAGGCCATCAAGCATGGAGTCAAGCGGGCCGTGAACCTCATTTCGGGTTTCGAGTTGGACCTTGCCGACTATGCCAGGTCCAAGAAATGCGACGGCATCATCTGCGGGCACATCCATCATCCGGAAGACAAGATCCTGAAGAACGGAGTCCGCTACCTTAATTGCGGAGACTGGGTGGAAAGCATGACGGCTCTGGTGGAGGACGTGGAAGGCAACTGGAAGATCCTGGGCTACAACGACTTGGTTACTGGGTGATGCGCTACCTGTTCATCGTACAAGGCGAGGGACGTGGCCACCTGACTCAGGCCATGACGCTGGAACGGCTGCTTCTAGGGGCCGGCCATGAAGTCGCCGGCATACTGGTAGGGAAGAGCCCTTCCAGAATCCTTCCGGCTTTCTTCAGGGAAGGCGTCCATTCTCCAGTCGAGCAGTTCGAGAGCATGAATTTCGTCCCTTCTTCGAACAATCGGAAGCCTGATTATGCCAAGACCGGGCTGTACAACTTCCTTAACCTCTCCGCATACCTGCCTTCCGTCAAGTTCCTAGTAAAGAAGATAAAGACCTTGAAGCCGGACGTCATAGTCAATCTGTATGATACCCTCGGCACTAATGCTTACAACCTTTCCCGGTACGATGCCCCCATGGTCTGCATAGGACACCAGTTCCTTTTCACCCATGGCGGATTCAGATTCCCTGTTTTCGGATATGAAGGACACGTAGCCTTGAACATGTTTTCGGAGATGGTCTCTTTGCGAGCGGCAAAGGTCCTGTCGCTCAGTTTCAGGAATATGCCTTCGGACGGGAAGAATCACGTGGTCCCTCCGCTCCTGCGTCCCGAGGTACTTGATGCTTCTCCGTCGCAGGGGGATTTCATCCATGGCTACCTGCTGAACGCGGGTTTCGCCCAGGATGTCACTTCTTGGCATGAAAAACACCCCGAAGTGCCTCTTCGGTTTTTCTGGGACCGGCCTGACGAGGTCGTGGACGCTACTCTTTCATTCCATTCCCTGGATGACAAAGCCTTCCTTGCCGGGCTTGCCGGCTGTCGGGTCTACGCTTCTACGGCCGGCTTTGAATCCATCTGTGAGGCTATGTACCTTTCAAAGCCTCTGCTCATGGTTCCATCACACATAGAGCAGAGATGCAATGCTTTCGATGCTACCTCTTATGGACGGAAACCCGGTGATAATGAATCTCCGGGTCCCAGGCCGGCATGTACGTCCGACCATTTTGACCTGGATCTCCTCCTGGACTTCGCCAAGAACGATTATTCTCAGGATCCCGACTTCAAGTCCTGGGTCGACTCTGCCCCTGGCATCTTCCTTCGGGAATTGACGGATTTCAGTTAAAGGAAAGATTTTTTTCGAAAAATTTGTTTTTTTCTCCGGAACAATATATCTTTGCAATCCCGATTCGGAGATATACCGAACAATGGAAAGAATCGTTAGCTCAGTTGGTAGAGCACAACACTTTTAATGTTGGGGTCTCGGGTTCGAGCCCCGAACGGTTCACTAAGGAG
>CADBMD010000011.1 GCA_902795735.1 uncultured Bacteroidia bacterium | reverse complement strand
GTGGTAGTAGCGGGGGTGGGGCATGATCCCACGACCTCCGGATTATGAATCCGACGCTCTAGCCAGCTGAGCTACCCCGCCATCATTGTTCTTATTAAAAAAGCACGGAACGCTTGATGGCAAACGCCCGTGCCTTTGTTGAGATAGGAGGATTCGAACCCTCACTGACAGAGCCAGAATCTGTAGTGCTACCATTACACCATATCTCACTGGTTCCCTCGCACATTAGATGTGGTTTAAAAATACAAAAATAGAGATTTATCCTGAATCCGCAAAATTAATTGGAATTTTTTGGCTTAATAAGCATGCAAAGACCGATAATAGTGAACAGGGCATTTATCAAAATGAGTTCATAGGAGAACTTGTAGCCTCCGAACCACCGTTCGGAATTGCTTTGAAGAATGAAGCATAAGACCGGGGCGAGGACTGCCACAAGCGGAACCCATCTGTCCCTGACTTCCCTCTTGCAGAATATTCCAAAGGCAAACATTCCAAGGATGGGCCCATATGTGTAGCTGGCCAGCTTGTAGACAGCATCTATTGCCGATTTGGTGTCAAGAAGGTGGAACACGATGATGACAAGCCCCATCATGAGGGCCATGGCCAGATGGACTTTCTTCCTGGTGGATGCTACTTTCACGTCACTTTTCCCCTTGGTTCCTATGATATCTACGGTAAAAGAAGTGGTGAGGGCGGTAAGCGCGGACCCTCCAGCGGAATAAGCACAGGAAACCAAGCCGATGATGAACAGGATCCCTACGACTGCCGGGAGGTAGCCTCCGGTGGCGACGGCAGGGAACAAGGTGTCTCCTGTCTCCGGGATGCCTCTCTGTGCTGCAAAGATGTACAGCAAGGCCCCAAGGCAGAGGAAAAGGAAGATCACGGGCATCTGCAGTAGCCCGCTTGTGATGAGGTTTTTCCGTGAGTCACGGGCGTTCCGGCTGGCGAGGGTCCGCTGCATGAGGTCCTGGTCCAGCCCTGTCATTGCCACGACTGTGAATATTCCGGCAAGGAACTGCTTCCAGAAATATTCAGGATGATTGACATTATCGAAGAAAAACATCTTTGAATAGCCGCTCTCGCGGACGGTCTTCACCATTCCGGAGAAATCCAACCCCAGGTCCTTTGCTATGAATATTATTGCGAGCACTATCGAAACGACCATGCACACGGTCTTCAATGTGTCGTTCCAGATGACTGATTTGACTCCTCCACGGAACGTGTAGAGCAGGACGATTGCCATGGAGACGATCACGTTCAGCACGAATGGAAGCCCGAGAGGCTCGAACACCATGAGCTGGAGGGTCACGCAGACAAGGTAAAGCCTGACCGCGGCCCCGAGGATCTTGGAAATGAAGAAGAACCACGCTCCTGTCTTGTGGGAGGCTGCTCCGAAACGGTCTTCAAGGTACTGGTAGATAGAGACCATGTTCATCTTGAAGAACACGGGAGTAAGCACGAATGCGATGACCAGGTAACCTACGAAGAACCCAAGGACCATCTGCATGTAGCCCATGGCTGTCCCGCCCAGGCCGACCATTCCGGGAACAGAGACATAAGTCACCCCGGACATCGGGGCACCGATCATTGCGATGGCCACTATCCACCATGGAGCCTTGCGTCCTCCGTTGAAAAAGCCGGCATTGTCAGTCCCCTTTGAAGATATCCACCCTATGAAAAGCATGACCGCGAAATAGGCGGCCATCGTGATTATTACAGCAGAAGGTGTCATTTATGGAATAACGGTCTTTTTGAAATAATTGTAGCAGTAGCCCAGACTTCGCAGCCTTCTCCCCGGCCGACGAATCCGAGGCGCTCCGTGGTGGTGGCCTTTACGCTTACCTGGTCCTTGCCGATGCCCATCACGGAAGCTAGGGTTTCCCTCATGGTTTCGATGTGAGGGCGCAATTTCGGTTCCTGGAGAGCTATGGTTATGTCCACATTCCCTATCCTGTACCTCTTGCCTCCGTTAAGTTCCTTGTCGTTGATGAGGGCGGTCACTTTTGAAAGCAGTTTCTTGCTGTCTATGCCCTTGTATTCAGGGTCGCTGTCCGGGAAAAACTTCCCAATGTCGCCCAGGGCTGCGGCTCCGAGGATTGCATCGCAGAGCGCATGGATCGCAACGTCTCCGTCGGAATGGGCGACGAAGCCCTTGGCAGAAGGGATCCTTACCCCGCAGAGCCACATGGGTAAACCTTCTTCCAGGACATGGACGTCGTAGCCGTTGCCGACCCTTACACTGCTAGAATAAATCCAACTCATGGCGAAATAAAGTCTGTTCTGGCAAAATTAAGAAAACAAATCGGTATATTTGTGATTACAAGAAGAAGCGTGAAATAAATCAATCCAGCCATGAAAAACTACGGCCAGATCTTGTTTCTGTTGCTAGGGATCGGAATCGGTGCCGCTTGCGGTGCAATCTTCGGACCTGGTGCATCGGTAGTGAAGCCGATCGGAGAGATGTTCCTCAACATGATGTTCGTAATCGTCGTTCCCCTTGTGTTTTTCTGCGTAGCAAGTTCAGTGTGCCGTTTGACTTCTGAAAAGAAAGTCTGGCGTGTCCTGGGCTGGTCGGTAGTGGTCTTCTTGGTGACCGGAGTGGTTGCCGGAATCCTAACCTGGCTTTTGTGCGAGTTCTGGAACCCTCTCGGAGCCTTTGCCACCAGGATTCCCCAAGAGAGATCTGGCATCGCAGGGGTGGTACTTGCCGGCAGGACTTTCCTCGAGACTGTCGAAAACATGTTTACGGTCAGTGATTTCAGGGACTTGCTGAGCAAGGACAAGCTTCTGCCTTTGTTCGTTTTTTCGGCTTTTTTCGGTGCCGCAGTCTCTGTTTGCGGAGAGAAAGGCAGGAAGATGGGTTCGTTCCTTGAAGGGGGCATGCATATCATTATGACTTTAATGAAAGTCCTGATGTACGCAGCCCCCATCTGTCTTGGCTGCTATTTCGCCGACATGGTCGGGAACCTTGGCGGGAGCATAATCGGCAGCTATGTCAACACTGTCCTCATCTATCTTGTGGTGAGCGTCGTGGTTTTCTTCTTGGTAAACACGGTCTATGTTTCTCTTGCCGGAGGAAAAGAAGCTGCCAAGAATTACTGGAAGGTCATACCTGGACCGTCCCTGATGGCTATCGCCACCTGTTCAAGTGCAGCGACCATACCTTCTTCCATCGAAGCGGCCAGGAAGGCAGGAGTTGATGAATCCATAGCAGAATCAGTCATTCCGCTCGGAATCAATCTCCATAAAGACGGCTCGGTTGTTTCCGGAGTCTTGAAGATAATATTCGTGGTTGCTTTCTACGGCCTGAGCGGTTACGGATGCTTGGAGATAGTCGGGCTAGCCATAGTCACCAGCCTTGTAATGGGTGCCATACCGATCGGAGGAATGACCTCCGAGATCCTTATCTGTTCTTTGCTTGGAGTGGACCCGGGATTTGCGGCAACCCTCCTTGTGATAAGCACCCTGGTAGATATTCCTGCAACCCTATTGAACACTACCGACAACATAGTAAGCGCGATCTGGGTTGACAAACTTTGCAATTCTTCTAAATGAAAAAAATCCTGCTTTTATTTTCCCTTAGTTTGATTGCCGGCGCCTTTCAAGCTTACGCCGATTCCTGGATAAGGACAAACCAGCTTGGTTATCTTCCATCTTCCACGAAGGTCGCAGTGCTTCTTTGCGAAGAGAATGTTTCCGTTTCCGGATTCGAGATCGTCGATGCGTTCACCGGCCGGACAGTCCTGGCGAGTGACAAAGTAAGGGCGACAGGTCCCCTTGGCCGCATGAAATCAACTTTCAGGCTGGATTTCAGCAGCCTGACCAAGCCGGGGGCTTATTACATAAAGCAAGGCGAAACAAAATCAGGCATATTCCCAGTCAATGACAGGGTGTATGACGGTACGGCCGATTTCGTGCTCAATTACATGAGGCAGCAGCGTTGCGGGTGGAATCCTTCTTTCAGGGACAGTTGCCACACCCATGATGCTATAATAGTCGGCCATCCGGATCCCGCCAAGGACAGCACCCATCTTGATGTCATCGGAGGATGGCATGACGCTTCGGACTGCCTGCAGTACACCACGACTTCCGCCAACGCCATCTACCAAATGATGTTCGCCTACATGATGAATCATTCGGCATTCCCGGACAATTACAAAGCCGATGGCCTCCCTGGGCGCAACGGGATTCCGGACATTGTCGATGAGATCTACTGGGGGCTGAAATGGCTGGACAAGATGAATCCGGAACCCGGTGAGATGTACAACCAGATCGCCGATGACAGGGACCATGTCGGGATGAGGATTCCTTCCGACGACAGGGCTGATTATGGCTGGGGACCGGGAAAAGAAAGACCGGTCTGGTTCTGTTCAGGCAAGCCTCAGCAGAGGGGGCGGACAGGACTCGTCAACAAAACGATGGGAATTGCCAGCACTGCCGGAAAGTTCGCTTCCGATTTCGCCCTTGGTGCCGAAGTGCTGAAGCCTTTCTATCCGGAATTCGCCGAGAGGATCGGGGCCAAGGCCAAGGCTTGTTATGATGCCGGCGTGGCCAAGCCGGGCAATTGCCAGACGGCCTCCGTCCGTTCGCCGTACATCTATGAAGAGGACAACTGGACGGACGACATGGAATTGGGAGCCTTTGAATTGTACCGCCGCACCGGCAAGAAGGAATATCTTACAGATGCCATCGAATATGGCCGCAAGGAGCCGGTCACCCCTTGGATGGGGGCGGACAGTGCGCGACACTATCAGTGGTATCCTTTCATGAATATGGGACATTTCATGCTGGCCAGCAGGGCAGGAGGCAAGGTCGCTGCGGAGTTCACAAGGAATCTGAAGTCCGGGATCGAGCGGGTGTACGAGCGAGGTAAGGACCATCCGTTCATGTTCGGTGTTCCTGGAATATGGTGCTCCAACAATCTGGCAACTGCGATGCTGACTCAGTGCATCCTTTACAGGGAACTGACCGGAGACACCAGCTACGAGGAGATGGAGGGTTCGCTTCGGGATTGGCTGCTTGGGTGCAATCCTTGGGGCGTCAGCATGATCGTGGAGCTGCCGAGAGGGGGCGTGTATCCTACTCAGCCTCATTCCTACATGGTCAGGATGGGAAGGGGCAACACGACCGGCGGCCTGGTGGATGGCCCGGTTTATTCTACGATATTCGGAAGCCTTCTGGGAATCAGTACCGAGGGGGGAATCAACTATGAGGAGTTCCAGCCTGGCGACCTGGTCTATCATGACAGCACCCATGATTATTCCACAAATGAGCCAACGATGGACGGCACCGCCTGCCTTACATTCCCGTTGTCGTACTATCAGTGCTCCAGCCGGCCTTCACATCTAGCACACATCATGGACGGAGGGACCGACAACAATGTCTATGTCAACGGTGGGATTGTGCGGACAGATCCGTCGGTCAAGCACATTGATTTCGTCTTCACCGCCGCGGACAAGGCTGACGGAGCAGAAACCATAATGAAGACCTTGAAGAAAAACAATATCCGCGGAGGCTTCTTCTTCACAGGGGAATTCTATGAAAGATTCCCTGAAGTGATAAAGCAGCTTGTTGCAGACGGACACTATGTTGGAAGCCATTCGTACGGCCACCTGCTCTATTTCCCATGGGGGCGTCCCGACTCCCTCCTGGTCACGAAGCAGGAATTCCAGGAAGACATATTCAAGAGTTATGCACTCATGCGCTCTTTCGGAATCGAAGAGGCACCGTATTTCATCCCTCCCTACGAACACTACAATTCCACGATTTCGGCCTGGGCCAGGGAACTGGGCATCCAGGTGGTCAACTACACCGGCGGAACTTCCACCAACGGTGACTACACCACCCCCGACATGAAGAACTATTATAGCAGCAAGGCTATCCTTGACAAGATATGGAAATGCGAAAAGGAAGACCCTGACGGTCTGAACGGGCACATAATGCTCATCCATCTGGGCACTGAGGCCTCTAGGATAGACAAGTTCTATGACCAGCTTCCCGGTCTTATCCGCAAGCTGCGTCAGAAAGGATATTCCTTCACGCCATTGGAAAAATAATGATAAAGCACATTTACAAACACTCCGGGACCTTCACATTCGAAGCCGGAGGAAGCATTGAGAACCTCGAAGTCGTTTACCATACATCTCCATGGGATTATGTTCCCAGGAAAAAAGTAATCTGGCTCTGC
>CADBMD010000010.1 GCA_902795735.1 uncultured Bacteroidia bacterium | reverse complement strand
CTCGTCACCCTCCCGGACCGCCTTGATGGTTATCTCCTTCTCAACCCTCTCCAGCCTCTGGAAGTTATCCTCCAATGAGCAGCCGACCGCCATGATGGCAGCAGCCGCGAATAACAATTTTTTCATCTCTAATCAATTGCGGGTTAATTATCCTGCTCCCAGCATTCCTCGCCGGTTCCTTCATTATCACCATCGCAGACAGATTCACAGATTATGCTTTCCATCTTTAGATTGATGACATCAACTTCGGGGGCATCGTAGGTCTTGATTTCGTTAGTACTCTTTTTCATGGTATTTGTTATTATAATTATGACCAGTTTCAAAAAAACAAATATAGTTAATACTCAAAAAAATTGCAAGGTGTTATCCGTCAAATGACTTTGTTAATAGCACCCAATGATGATTAGCTTATTCCATGTCTCCCACTACCAGACGCCGGACAATGATTCTGGCTGCATCACGACAAATCTCTATTAAAGCCACGTAAACCCCGCCTTAAACGTGGCTGCCCCGCCTGAGTGTGCCATGTGGTCCATCCCGCGGCACACATGGCATGAAACCACACGACACAGGGTTGTGGCACGTTACATGCTGATTATTAACAAATTGTGATTTCGAGCGTCTCCTAATGGAGACGTTCGTTTTTGTATTTAGCTGACTACAAATTGGTTATGTGTCACGATTCCTGTGTCGTCCTCAGGGGGATTTCCTAACCTTTTCGGACTCGGTCGTCAACGCTTGGATGACCGGGGGAGACAGTTGTGCAAACCCCTTTTAACTTTCCAGGGCCGACTTGGTAACTCCATCATACATCTACAGATCATGGCTGTTTCTATAGCTGACAATCTAGATACGAAATAGGTCTGTGGCGCTTATGCCTCTGATTATCATTTAATTGCAGAAAGGAGGTTGCGCCGAAATCAAGGCAACCTCTTACCAGGATTTAACTTATAATCAATAAGACAGGCGTCACGGCTTGCATTGTGTCACAATGCCTGGTCACATACTTTTCCCCCTGAGACAAATTCACCTTATCCTACCAGGGCCATCAGAACTCCGTTTCGTGCCTGGAAACCACGAATCTGGGCCCGGCGGTGGTGCAGAGAGGCGCTTCGGGTCGGAAAACCACGAATCTGGTCCCGTCGGCGGTGCAGAGAGGCGCTTCGGGCCTGGAACCCACGAATCCGGACCGGGAAACCACGAATCTGGGTCCGGGAATCAGTGAATCCGGTCCCGGGAATCAGCGAATCTGGCCCGGGATGTTCAGAAAAGCTGATGCGGATGTCCCTACAGTTCGGCTGTCCCTACAGTGCGGCGTCCAGGAGGGCAGGGTCGCCGATGTGCCGGAGGGTCTCCAGACGGAAGGCACCGGGCCATGCGACCAGCCAGGTGTTGATCCTGTTGGAATGGTCAGCCGAAGTGAATCCCCAGGAACACTCGAAATAAGCCTCGTTTTGCGATCCGGCTGGACGTACATGGCCGTTGATCTCCAAAGTCCCATCGGAGACAAGCTGATTGCCGTTCTTCCAGATGGCCAACGCCTTCTGCCTCCATTGGTCGTCACCGGTCAGTTCAGACAACCTGAACCATTCCGGGACCCAGTACAAAGCATAGGGATCCATGTGGTTGTGCTGTACGGAGACAGAGGTGCCCCCGAAAGTGTGGTAGCCGTATTCCGTGAAATTATCCCCTTCAGGATAGATCTCGTCATAGTGCCACATCCAGGTTGAGAGGTAGTAGGAAATCGTCAGGGCATCGTCGACATATTCAGTAGAACCAGTCAGGTCGTAGAACCGCATGGCAGAACGCAGCAGGGAGATCGAAGATTCCTTGTCGATGCACCACGTGTCCAGGGCACCAGCCGTAGTGTAGCCATTCTCCTCGAGTTCCGAGAGATAGTACCGGTAGGCTTTTTGCGCAGAAGAAAGATAGGCCTCGTTGCCGCTTCTCCGGTAAGCCTCAATCATCGCTGGCACGATGAAGCAGCCTATGGTCCCTTCCCTGTAGATGCAGCTGCCGTCAGGCCACCAGCCCTTGGCATAGCAGCCGTTCTCCAGCTGGTCAGAGACCACGAAATCGCATATTCCGTAAGCCAGACGCTCGTACTCGGGCCTGTCATAGCCACACTGTCTGGCCACATCGAAAGCCTCGAAATAGTTCAGGGCAGCAACCCCGAGGTTGCAAGCGTCTATAGAGCCGACGGTCTTGTCCAGGATGTTGTCATAATGGACGACGAACAGCCCGTTGGGCAGGGTGCACTTGCTCCAAGTGTCAAGGGTCGCCATGCCCTTTTCAAGGGATTCATTGGAACCGTTCTTCAGATAGTCCTGAAGCAAGGATATGGCATAGGAAGCGTTCTGACCACACCAGCCAATCTCGTATTTGCCTCCTCTTCTCTGCCTCCATACCCCATCC
The DNA here is from genome assembly GCA_902795735.1 of uncultured Bacteroidia bacterium. Lineage (GTDB taxonomy): Bacteria > Bacteroidota > Bacteroidia > Bacteroidales > UBA932 > Cryptobacteroides. Next base: position 14,825 of record CADBMD010000010.1, on the reverse strand, counting down.
GGGTCAATGTTGAGGCCAATGTTGAACCCACGGTAACTGCCTTCCTCGGCCCATAAGGACTCTTTGGCATACCTCACCCCAAGGTCCCACAGCTTGCTTGCCGGAAATACATCGACCTGAGGCTTTGGGGCCAGTTCCCATGCTTTGTCCATGAAAGACCTCAGGGCACGATGGTTTTCCAGGACAGGGCTGACATGCAGATAGACCTGCATGACCACGCTTTCTCCTTTCCTCAGAGATTGCACGTGAGTGAATCCGGGCTCGAAACTGTCCCGGTTGGCATAGGTTACGGGCATCTCTTCTTCAGGCCAGACGTAGCAGTGGCCGGTGCCAGCCTCATCCGGCTGGATGGAGCAGGAGAAACCATCTTTCTCCACAGCAGGCGCTTCACCCCAGGTAGAAACGGCATAACGGCTGCCCTCAGAGTACAAGGCTCCGGGGATAGGAGTACGGCGGTAGGAAACCGTCCGCCACTGTCCATCTGTCTTTGCTCCTTTAGGCTCCTTGCCCCTGCCCCAGTCGTTGCCGTTGTAGGAAACGGACGGGATCATCCAGAAGTGGCTTGGGGAACCATGAGTGAAACAGACCGACAGCCTTGTGGAATCCAAGTCCCTGGTGGCCTTGAATGTGCATGTTATCTTGTACGTGGCGGAGTCCAGGGCCACTATCTTCTCTTTGTGCGAGACACCTTCAGGAGTCACGACACTGAGGGAACCGACAGCTGTTTTCCCATCCATGAGGGCCAGCCTATCTGCTTGCCTGGCCCAGTGATAAGGCGTTTCCCGGCTGCAGGAAACTAAGGCGGCGCATACCAAGGCGAACGCCGCGGAAAGAAACTTCCCGATACTTATCATGATTTCAGTATAGGATGCTCAGAAACTTACATCTTGCGCAGCCAGATGTTGCGGAAGCTGATAGGTTCGCTGGGATCGCCATGGGACTGGAGGCGGATAGGGCCGTCACCGTGAGGGATGACCTGGGGATGACCGATGTACTCGGTGGTGCCGCGGATAGTGAAATTGTTCAGCAGGACGATCCCGTTCTGGATCACGGTCACTACGGGAGCCACCTTGTAGGTGCCGTCTTCGTTGAAAACCGGGGATGTGTAGATTATGTCATAGACATTCCACTCTCCGGGTTTGCGCATTGCGTTGGCGAGAGGGATAACCTGCTTGTAGACGCTACCGGTCTGGCCGTTGGCATAGGTCTCGTTCTGGTAGCAGTCCAGGATCTGGATTTCGTACTTGTCCTGAAGATAGACTCCGCTGTTGCCTCTTGCCTGGCTGGTCCCGGTTATGTTCTCAGGAACGCACCACTCGATGTGGAGCTGGAAACTTCCGAAGCTTTCCTTTGTCAAGATGTCTCCGGCTTTCTTGTCCACGGTGAAAACTCCGTCATGGACTTTCCACTTGGCTTCACCGCCGCGGGCCGACTGCCATGCATCAAGATTCTTCCCGTCGAACAGAACGATCGCGTCTGAAGGAGCGGAGTTGGTCTTGATGTCTCCGGGGGTGACTACTTTTGGCTGGGGAGTCCAGAATTCAGTCATGCCTGGAGTCATTCTTTCTGGTTTCGGGTATTCTTTTTCTTGTGCAAGGGCAGAAACTGCCATGGTAAGTACCAAGACTGCTGTAAAAATCCTTTTCATTTTGGTTGTTATTTTTCGTGCCCCCAAAGATATGAATTTCCGTCAATTATTATTGTTATATTTGTGAAAGAAATACTTTACGACACGATGAAAAGGCTCATTCTCCCATTGATTCTTCTTCTCATAGCCGGTGCTTGCAACCGCAAACCTGTCGAATTGAGCGGAAACCCTTTGTTCGATGGCTGGTATGCCGATCCCGAAGGAGCTGTATTTGGTGACGAATATTGGATCTATCCCACGTTTTCCAAACCTTACGATGAACAGCTGTTCATGGACGCGTTTTCCTCGAAAGACCTGGTTCACTGGACCAAGCATGACCAGGTGATCTCCATCAAGGACATCTCCTGGCTCCGCCGGGCCCTGTGGGCGCCTTCTGTCCTTGAAAGGGACGGGAAGTACTATCTTTATTTCGGTGCCAATGACATGCACGAAAAAGGGAAAGGCGGAATAGGCGTGGCCGTCGCCGACAATCCTGCCGGTCCCTTCAAGGATGCCTTGGGCCATCCCCTCATCGACGAGGTGATCAACGGAGCACAGCCCATAGACCAGTTCGTTTTCAAGGACGACGATGGGTCTTACTACATGTACTACGGCGGCTGGCGGCACTGCAACATGGTCCGTCTGGGCGATGACCTTATGAGCATAGTCCCGTTCGAAGACGGGGAGACTTTTAAGGAGATCACTCCCGAAGGTTATGTAGAAGGTCCTTTCATGCTCAAGCGCGGTGACACTTACTATTTCATGTGGAGCGAAGGCGGATGGACCGGGCCGGACTATCACGTGGCCTATGCGATGTCAAAGAGCCCGTTCGGCCCGTTCGAACGCATCGGGACCATCCTGGAATCCGACATGGACGTGGCAACCGGAGCCGGTCACCATTCGGTCATCAAGGGCCCCGGGAAGGATGAATATTACATAATCTACCACCGTCACCCCCTTGGATCTAAAGATGGCAACAACCGTGTCGTCTGCATCGAAAGGATGTATTTCGACCAGGACGGTAAGATCCTCCCGGTCAAGATCACTTTCGACGGAGTCCCTGCAAGTCCACTCTCCAAGAATGCTTCCCTGCCCAAGAGCAACCTGCTCCCCAGGGCTGTCAAGACCGAAAAAATGGATAAGGCCATGGCCGCTTATCTCCAGGCTGTAAAGGATTGTTCCGAAGAACTCCACAGCATCATGGTTCTCCAGCACGGAAAGGTCGTTGCCGAGGAATATTTCTCCGGGCGCAATGTCCCCCATGTCCTTCATTCCGTCAGCAAGACTTTCACATCCACCGCGGTAGGTTTCGCAATCTCCGAAGGCTTGCTGCATCTCGACGACAAGATAGTGGACCTGTTCCCTGAAAGCGTCCCTGAAAATGCCTCCGACACTCTCGCCCACATCACCATCCGCCACCTCCTGACTATGAATTCCGGCCACGGGACCGATCCGACAGGAGCTGTACGCGTCAATGGCAGGGACTGGGTGCGGGGATTCATGGAATGGCCCATTGAATATGAACCCGGAACCTGCTACTGTTACAATAGCCTGGGTACCTATGTGCTCTCTGCCGCGGTTCAGAAGGTGACAGGGCAGAAGATAGTGGATTACCTTGACACTCGTCTTTGGCAGCCTCTAGGCATAGAGAAGCCACAATGGATTGAGAGCCTGGACGGAATCAACGCCGGAGGGTGGGGCCTTTACCTTCGCACAGAGGACTTGGCCAAGATGGGACTCTGCCTCCTGAACGGGGGCAAGTACGGAGGCAAGCAAGTCATTCCTGCTGAATGGGTCAAGGAGATGTCTGCCAACCAGGTCCCTTCATGTCCGGCTGGCACCAATGGAGCCACGGTCCGGCAGAGCGGGCTGGATCCTGCCACGAGCGACTGGCTCCAAGGCTATGGTTACCAGATGTGGCGCTGCCGCCACAATGCTTTCCGTGCCGACGGAGCTTATGGCCAGTACATCCTTGTCCTTCCTGAGCAGGATGCCGTTGTGGTCACTACGGCCAACATCGGAGACATGCAGGAAGAGCTGAATCTCATCTGGGACAACATCTTGCCTGCACTTCAATAATACATCCACCCATTATGAAAAGAACGATAACTATCGCATTGGCCCTGCTGGTGGCTCTCTCTGCCTTTGCCACACAGGCGCCCAAGAAGAAGGTAAAGCCCGACTACAGCCAGATCCACGGAGTCTGCTATGGCGGGTGGCGCTCCGATGATGCTACTATCCGTAAACACCTTGGCTATGCAAAGCGTATCGGAATCAATTCCACCAGGATCTGGCTTCCGGGTTATGAAGACAAAGCGGCCCTGGAAGATCTTAAGAGATATGTCAGGATAGCCCATGACATGGGAATCTCCGTCATGCCTATCCTCTTCAATGGCAATGGCCTCAATCCGGCAATCCTTGAGGAAAGCTACTGGAAGGAGAAAGGAGACGCCTATGCCAGGGAAGTCGTTGCTGCCATCAAGGATGAACCAGGACTGTTGTGCTGGGACATAATGAACGAGCCTTCCTGCAACGACTACCACAGGAAAGCTCCCGAAGAGGAAAAACCGGCCAGGCTCGAGAAAATCTTCAAGTTTGTCCGGCACTACTGCCAGCTGGTCAAGGAAATCGCTCCTGAGAACGACATCACCGTAGGTGTAGTTCATGCGGATTTCCTTGAGATGGCCTCTCCCGACCTGGTAGATGTGATTTCTTTCCATGACTACCGACCCACACGTGAGAGGATCACCGCAGGTTACGAGATTGCCAAGGGAGTTGCTGAAAAATACGGCAAACAGCTGGTAAACAGCGAGCTTGGGTGCATAGGCAGGGCAAATCCCTATGACCTTGCACTCCAGATTGCCAATGAATACAATGCCGGCTGGTACGTGTTCGAACTGATGATCAACGGCTACTGGGGAGACGTCCATGGTATATTCTATGACGACGGTACGGTCCGCGATCCTTCGATTGTGGCAGCTGTGATGGGGTTCTACCGCAACCGTGATGCCACCACCATGGTCGCTGAATATCCCAACAAGGAAGGTTATGTTGACAGGGCCATCAAGCTCGCAGAAGACGCTTTCAAAGAAGAGAAAGAAGTTTTCAAATCTACGAAAGCCAGCACCGACGACCTTCTAGAAGCCGCGGAGTATTGTGCCAACATCCTCGAATCTGCCCAGATGGTTCCAATGCACGAACCTCCTACAGCAAAGATCCAAGCTTGGCGCAAGATGGATCCCAAGGACCGTCCTGAAAAAGAAATCAGGCAGTTCACCTACAACCTGGTCAAGCTTTTGAAAGAAAACTGTGAGATTTTCTGAAAACAATCAACATTAATAATATGAAACCATTGAAGTTTGTCTTGGCCGTTGCATCAGCGGCATTGATGCTTTTCCCTTCTGTCCGTTCAGCGGCACAGACAGTCAACAGCGACTCCTGGGCTGCCACTGACGCCCTGGGCCGCAAGGTCCGTTCCTATGACGAAGCTCCTGCCAAACGCGACGGGAAGTTCGTAGGGATCTTCTACTGGACCTGGCATAACAACCACCACAACCCTGCCGACACCATCCGGAACATCTCCGAGATCGTCAGACAGTATCCTGAGGCAATGAGCGACTACAACCATCCTGCATGGGGCCCGAAGAAGCCCTACTACTTCTACTGGGAGCAGCCTCTCTACGGATATTACCAGACCACGGACAAGTGGGTCCTCCGCAAGCACGCTGAGCTTTTGGCCGATGCTGGAGTGGATGCGGTCTTTTTCGACTGCACCAATGGAAGCCTGACTTTCAAAGAGTCCTATGAAGCCCTCATGGAGACATGGGACCAGGCAAGGAAAGACGGAGTGAATGTCCCGAAGGTGTCCTTCATCCTTAACCTTTGGCCTATGCCTACCACCCTGACTTCCTTGCGGCAGCTTTACAAGGACGTTTACAAGCCCGGCAGGTACAAGGACCTCTGGTTCGTCTGGAAAGGCAAGCCCTGCCTCATGGCCTACCCGGACGACCTTTCGGATTCCCAAGAAGACCGTGAGATCGCAGAGTTCTTTACTTTCCGCCCGGGCCAGCCGGACTATGTCGATGGACCTTCTCCCAAGCGCAACGACCAGTGGGGATGGCTTGAGAACTATCCGCAGCATGGCTACGTGGCATCTCAGGGTGCTGACGGGAAGACCAGCTACGAGCAAGTCACCGTGGGGGTAGCCCAGAATACAAGCCCCGACCGCAAGGGCCACTGCGGTGCTTTCAACGTCAAGGACTCCTACGGACGCGATTTTTCTATCCGCAACGGTTTCGACCCTCGCCCTGATGGCTATCTCTATGGATGGAACATCTCGGAGCAGTGGGAGAGAGCCTACGAGCTCGATCCCGAGCTCGTGTTCGTCACTGGATGGAATGAATACATCGCCGGTATGTGGCTGCCCAAGGATTCCTGGAACGGCGATCCGTTCTCTTTCGTGGACCAGTACAACTGGAGGTGCAGCCGTGACATCGAACCCAACAAGGGCTGGGGAGACAAGGGAGACGTCTATTATCTCCAACTCGTGGACCGCATACGCAAATTCAAGGGAATGAAGCCTGCAGAGCCAGCCACCGGTCCCAAGACGGTCAGCCTCGGCAAACTCTCCGACTGGGACGATGTGGGACCTTACTTCGCCTCCTACAAGGGTAACACCATGCATCGTGACTATGATGGAGCCGCCAACATGCACTACGTGGACAACACCGGCCGCAATGACATAGTAGGGGCCAAGGTAGCAAGGGATTCAAAGTACGTTTATTTCTATGTTGAAGCAGCGGAAAAGCTTACCCCTTCTTCTGATCCCCATTGGATGCAGCTCTTCATAGACATCGACCGGGACAAGGCAACCGGGTGGAATGGCTATGATTTCGTGGTCAACCGTGTCAGTCCGAAGCGTTCTAAGGCCGTAGTAGAGAAGAATGTCCAGGGAATATGGATGTGGGAGAAGGCCGACAAGGTCAAGTTCAAGGTTTCCGGAAACGCACTCGTCATCCGTGTTCCCAGGGAGACTCTCGGAGTCGGTGAGGGTGCCCTCGACTTCGAATTCAAGTGGAATGACAACATGCAGGAAGAAGGCAACATAATGGACTTCTACGTCAGTGGCGACACTGCTCCTGGAGGAAGGTTCAACTATGTCTACACGGCTGAATAAGTTTATTTCGGTCCTGTCACTTTTTTTGGTCTTTTCTCCTGGGGCTTTTCCCCAGGAGAAATCTTCCTTTTTTGAGAAAGTAAAGAATTTCGTCATTGCACCTTCCCGAAGCCTTGATCCGGATGCCGTCTACCAGCCAAACCTGCTTTGGAACGTCGGCATTATCGGGGATCTCAGGCAGGCAAGGACAACCCAGGTCAACGATTTTGCGATCACTTACGAGAGCGCCGGCAACGCTGGGACGGATGTTATAATGCAGGCAAGGATGGATGCGGAACTGAAAGGCAGCGTGGGTAAATCCGTCGGCCTGCAGGTCGGTTTCGGTAACGTCACTTTGGGTTGGAACCAGCAGATCGGCAGGTCCAGGGAATATGATGACAGAGCCCTGTCCTTCGATCTTCTTTCTTCCGGTTATGCGTTGCAGTTGCAGTATTTCTATCTGTCGCGCCCGATTTACTTCGATTTTTCCGTCAGGAATGACAAGGGAGGGTATGAACGAATCGAAGACCCCGAATTCAGTAACCCGGCGAGGTTGAGAGCTTTCATCGCTGATGGGTTCTATGCTTTCAACAGGCGCACTTTTGCCTATTTAGCGGTTTACAAAGGCGGCAAGTTCCAGCGCAGGTCAGCTGGTTCCTTCATGTTTGGTTCAAAGTTAATCAGCGGGACCTTGGAATGGGATCCTGAAGATCTCATGGTGACCTGGCTTGGTGGAATCGGCAGACAGGTGACCACTCAGGTGGCCTTCGGAGGGGGAGTGGCCTACAATCTGGTCGCCTTGCACAGGCAGCCTGGTGGAAATGGCTTGCAGGGGCTGAAGAACCTTACTTTCAACCTGACGGCGATTCCGATGGTTACACTTTTCAATCAGTTCGTCACGACTGTCTATCATAACCCTGATGGCAGCGGTTATGTCCCGGCATCTAAAAACACCATGAACGGGAATCTGCTCGTCAACTACGTTGCGCGGGCAGGGGCGATCTATTCCTGGGATAATTTCTCGGTTAACCTCTCCGGAAGCTATGACAGCTATTCGTACAAAGGAGTGGCCATGTCTTTGCCTTTCATTGGTGAGATGAATGAAGATGTCAAGACATCAGGCTTCTTTGAGCGGTGGACGGTCGGCTTGGGCTTTCGCGTAAGATTCTAGGGATAGCCTAGAAATCAAAACCTAAGGACAAGGACAGGGAGAATCCGGTAAGGTCGCACCACTGGACTCCCAGGAGCATCGGGCCTGCTACTGATTTCTGTCCGATTTCAAGTCCGAAAGCATAGGCTGTGGGCCTGTCCTTCCAAAATCCTTCCAGGACATCCGGGTTATGGAAGGTTCCTCCCCTCATGGTCAGGTAATTCTTGTGGTTGAATTTGTATCGCAAGTCCAGTTTCGTAGTAGCCGCATAGTGCTGGCAAGTCCTGAAGCCGTGGCTGAATCCGAAGAACGGAATCTGGTTGTCGATGTAGCGGCCTGCCCTTGTTCCACCGACGGCCAGAGAGTGGACGAAGTTCATGTGTCCAGGATATTCTGTACTCCATCCTGCATGTATGGTAGGTTGGACCACGAACCTGTCTCCTATAGGGAGGGCCCCGGACAAACTGACGACGCCAACGCTGTAAGGAGGCACGTCACCTTCGTAGGATGTACCTTCCTTGGAGCCCTTGTCTTCAAGGTAGATTGAATATCCGTCAAAGACATACCTTGTGTCGAGTGTAAGCCGATAACCTTTTGAAGGGAAGTAGCTTTCGTCGAAGGTGTCATACATCATCGAAGCGAAAGTCGAGTACCAGCGGCTTTTGAAATCCCAATCCTTCCAGGCCATGTTCTTGTCAAGGTAGTTCTCATAGGGCTCCCATTCAGTTGAGAACCCAAGCCTGACTTTTCCATACACGAGACGTGAATCTTCGAAGTACCCGTCTGCGCGTGTGTTCAGGGCCTTGTACCGGACATCTCCACTTTCGAAATCCGTGTAGTTGAAGTCGTTATAGGTGTTGCGCAGAGCGACTCCTATGACCGGGAGTTCGGCCAGCGGCTTGTAGGAGAAATCCAGGTTCAGGGACGAGATGTTTCCGACCTTGATCTCGGAGATGAAACGAGGTCCTGTGAGCTTTCGTGTGCCCAGTCCGAGATGAGCCCCGATGTAAACCAGCTCATCCGTGTCGATATGAGCTCCTACCCCGAACTCGTTAGTCTGTCCTTTCTGGCAGTCCAGGGTGAGGGTGTATGGTTCCCTGGCTCCGCTCAAGTGGTAGGTCACAGATTCGAAAGCCCGGGTACCGTAGATCGTCGAAAGAAGCTGCTCGATCTTATCCCTGTTGAAGAGGCTGTCCCGGGGAATCATGGCCGGGTTGAGAAGATAGTTGGCTTCTTTTTCGGATATTCCCTTGAATTCGATCCGGCCGACTTTGATTTTCCTGTTGTTGATGTCTATCGCCCGGAGGCCGGAGTCTTTGGCTGCAGGATGGGACTTGGTCATCCTTGCCAGGGCCTCGAATTCTTCATCGTGCGCCTTGGCCTCTTCGTAGCCTTGGCTGATTATGTCGGCAATGCTTTCCGAATCGAAGGAAAGCATGGTGTAACCTTCGAGTTCATGCTGGAGGAGGATGTCCACTTTCTTCCTGTTCTCGGCAACCGATTCCGAAGCCATCATCGAGACGTTCTGCATCGCTATGCTAGCCATGGAACCCAAGTCGGACAATTCACGGTTCATCGGCATCTCAGACCCTATGACGATGTCGGCGCCCATTGCCTTGGCTATGTCCACCGGGAAGTTGTTCTTGGCTCCTCCGTCGGCAAGTATCATCCCTTCCTTACGTACTGGCCTGAAATAGAGAGGGATTGCCATCGTGGAACGAAGTGCGTCCACAAAGTCGCCGGATGTCCAGTTCTTCTCCGACATGGTGTACATCTCTGTTGCGACGCAATAAAAAGGAATCGGGAGCCTGGCGAAGTCAAGGGAGTCCTGGTACCCGACAGACACCGAACTCAAGGTGTTCCTGACATTGAATCCGAAAAGGACTCCGTCAGGCATTCCGAGACCGATCTTGGACATCATTTCGGCGCTCATGTCGCCTGTGTGCATGTCGCTCTGTTCGAAATTCTTGTTGTTCCGGATCTGTCTGGTTATCATTTCTTCGATGTCCTTGTCCTGATAGTGGAACGGGACAGTCAAGGCAAAGCGTTCCTTGTTGTTGCGGACCTTGTAGGTCTGGTAGCTGTCAGGAACCTTGTCCGACATCATCACGGTCCAGTCGATGGCCCTGACAAGGGAGTCCAGGTACTCTGCATCATAACCAAGGGAATAGAGGCCGGCGACCAGGCCTCCCATGCTGGTTCCTCCGACAAGGTCCACGGGTATGCCTTTCTCTTCCATGTAGCGGAGTACTCCGAGGTGGGACATTCCACGTGCACCTCCTCCGGCAAGGACCACGGCCACGGTGGGCCTGTACTGCCTGATGGAATCCATCCTGACACGGACCCTGGCAATCGCAAGGGAGTCTCCCTGAGGATCCACGCTGGGCGCAACCAGCCCGTTCTGGGCAAAGATGGTAGCTGAAACCAGAATTGATATGGCAATAATGAAGAGCTTTTTCATCAATCAAAGATAACCATTAAAGCAGGATTTCAGGAATTTCATCGAACCTTTCTACCTTGAAAAGGCGGTCGTGGTCATATTCTTCAGTGTGTTCGAGTTTCCAAAGCACATGGAAAGGAATGAATATCCCCCACCCTCCAAGCTGAAGGACAGGTTCGATGTCTGATTTGAAGGAGTTGCCCACCATCATCAATTCTTCAGGCATGATCCCCAGTTTGCCGCAGAGGTCCATGTACTCCTTCCGGGACTTGTTCGAGACTATCTCTATGTGGTTGAAATACTTCCCCAGGCCTGACCGGTCTATCTTGTGCTCCTGGTCCAGCAGGTCGCCCTTGGTCAGGAGGACAAGCCGGTAGCGGCCGTCAGCTTGGAGCCTGGCCAGGGTTTCAGCGACTCCCGGAAGGGGAGTGGCCGGATTGTGAAGGATCGTCCTTCCGCTTTCGATGATGTATCTTACCTGCTCGCCGGTGATCCTGCCTCCCGTGAGGTTGACGGCATTCTCGATCATGGACAAGGTGTAGGCCTTCGCTCCGAAGCCGTAATCCTCCATGTTCTTGAATTCCACCTTGTAGAGTTCATCGGAGATGTGTTCAAAGCTGCCATGTTCAGAAAGCATTCCTGCAACCTTCCTTTCGGCCTCCCTGAACAAGGGCTCGTTCTCCCACAGGGTGTCGTCGGCATCGAAAGCAACTATCTTCAGTCCTTCAATCATAACTGCTTAGAATTTCAAGAGCGTACTGAACTCGATGGTGAATGGTCTTATGTAGGAGCCGCTGGTGAGGTAGTTCTGGTAGGGCGTGATGTCAGTGGCAAGGGACGCCTCCCGGATTCCGGCGGAAGCACCGGTGACATTCAGGAAGTTGACTATGTTCATGGACAGGCTCACATGCTCGTTCCACTTGAAATCCACTCCTCCGAAAGTTTCCCAGCGTGGATTCAGGAAAAGAGTGTTGGTGATGTTGATGTAACGTCTGCTGTAATATCGGGCGCTGAGCCAGAATCTCCATTTGCCAGTCTCATAGGATGGTTCCAGCTCGATTTCCGTACCGCTGCTGCTGGTGATCCTCTTTCCTGAGAAATCATATTCCTCAGAATATCCGTCGCTGAAGACAGGTTTGAAACTGTAGTTCTGGTACCTCGGAATCCTGAAAGTGAACAGACCATGGAAGGAGAACCCCTTGAACGGGCTCAGGATCATGTCGGTAGTCCAGCCGAGAACTTCCATGTCATAGAGGGAACTCACATAGACAGTCTCGTTGTAGCCTGCAGGATAGCCTCCTGCGGCATGGGAAAGCTTATGGGTCCACATGCCCATCTCATAGCTGTTCGTGCGTTTGAGATAGGTCAGCAGGGACTGGAAGTCAAGCCATTTGTTTTTGAAATTGACACCTCCCCTCAGCATATAGCTTGGTTGCGCTCCTTCGAAGGGGACGCTCGCGTCGCTGTATTGTCCCAGATTGGGATGGTTCAAGGAGGCTATGGCATCGATCTCGGCACCCCAGTGGGAATTGACGTAGTAATATCCTATCAGGGTGGCGGCCCCGTTGATGACGTTTTTCCTGAATGGAGTAAGGCTCACTCCCGGACTTTTCAAGGACCAGCCGTTGTAGCGAGAGTTATTGTCCTTTCCGTCAAGATTATGGGCTGCTTTTCCGTTGATCCCGCTGTATTCCGCCCGGATTCCATAGTGGACATTTATTTTCGGGTTGATTCTCCATTCATCCTGTGTGAAAAGGGCGATACGGCTCTGGAATCCATCCAGGTACTGAGCACCGGTGTTGTGGACATAGTAAAGCTCTCCATTGTAGGCGAGGGCTTTGGGGTCTTTCTTGGCCTCATAGGCGAAGTTGGAGGTCATTGATGCGGTCTGGCTCCAGTTGAACCAGAAATTGGCTCCGGCTAGAGTGGTATGCTTGCCTTGGGACTTCTTGAACTTGAGAGTCGAGAGCCATTCTTTATAATGATCTTCGTCGAACATGAAGAAACGGCTTTGTACGTTGCCGGAGTAGGGGGTTCCGTCAACATAAGAATACCCGTCACCTGCTTCGACTCCGGTGATCCCGCTGAGGTAGGTGCTTTTCTGCTTGCCGTCGCTATACCTGAAGCGGGAGCTCAAGTCCATCTCCAATCCGTTTTCCAAGGTACGGTTGAAGCAGGCCGTCAGGACATGGACAGGGATGCCCAGATCTTCTGTGAAGCGGCCTTTTTTCTTTTTTCCGTCGTGTATGTCGATATATTCGAAGAATGAGGTCTCGGGAATATATTGGTCCCTTCCAAGCCGGAAATCGCCGTACGGCTTCACGCTTCCGTCCCCCACGAATATAAAGGGTCCGTACTGGTCGGTCAAGTCAAGGTAGTTCATGAACAGGTAGGTGGCCTTGAACAACCCCATACCGTCGGGCAGTTTCTTGGACATTCCGGCTTTGTAGAACCGGATCCTCTCCTGGTAAGTCGTGAAATCCAGGTGGTTGGACCCCCGGTCGAAGCTTTGGTACACGTTAAGGTCTATTCCCCAGCCATTCCCGAGCGGAGATGCGGTGTGAAGTTCGATCTCGTGGCGGCCATACTGGTTGGCCGTGTATTTTGCGGCTCCCTCGGTCTTGTCAGCACCGGTTTTGGAGACAGACATCGGAAAGAAGCCAGTGGTTCCGAGCTGGATTGCCGACTCGTCCAGGCGGGTCAGCTGCATCGATTCGGTAGAGAGGCCGCTCCTCCATGAATGGTATCCGGGAAAGTAATCCTTGAACATTGAAGCAGGGAGACCGTCATCCATGATGTAAGTGCCCCATTCCGGAATCCCGAGCGAGATGGTCCTTGGGATAGAGGCATAGGATGCATTCAGCATCACGTTCTGGTTGCTCCGCCGTTCGGAGCCAGTCTTCAATGTGTCAATATCTTGAGCCATCGCCATGCTCCCGCCCAAGAGCATGGCGATGGCCCAAAATGCAGATTCTAGCAGCAACTTGCCTCTTCCCACTGTGCGCGCAGGAGATTGACAGCTGCTGTGACGAGGGTGGTACGGTCTCCGCCGCAGCCACATTCGAAGCTGACGTACTTGTCGTAGCCAAGCTGCTTGAGAGCCTTGAACCCTTCCACATAGTTGTCCACTTCTCCGTCTTCGCCAGGCATCCTGCGGTTGCCGCGGCTGGCGATGTGGACATGCTGCAGGTACTGTTTCCCGGCTGACATGAAGGCTCCGTAGTCGGATGTTTCCTCCTGCATGTGCCAGAAATCTCCCATTGCCTTGACTCCGTCGCTGTTGGCATCACGGGCGATTGCAGCGGCATCGGCGACAAGACGCATGTAGAAGCATTCCTTGCGGTTGAGGGGTTCGAGGATGACGGTGGTTCCGCAGCTCTTTGCGAACTCTCCAAGCTTGTGGAGTTCCTCGCAGAGATAGTCGCGGGTCTCCTGGGTGTGAGGATAGCAAGGCTGCTGTCCGTTGAATGCAGGCACCATGATGACTCCCGTCGAACCGAGTTCTCCGGCAGCTTCGACGATCTCGCGCATGGTGGTGTCGAACTGGTTCTTGATAGCCGGATCCTCGGAGAGGATGAAACCGTCAAAACCTGCGCAGATGGCGCTCACCTTTATGTTGCGGCCGTTGAGGGCGTCCTGAATCTCTTTGATGCGGCCCTTGAGTCCGCGTCCGCCAGGTTCAAAACCTACGACTCCCAGGCTCTCCATGAAGTCGAGCTTTTCGGCAAGGGTTTCGCCGGGAGCAATGCCTTCCTGGAAGGAGATGTTCAGGGGAACATCGCAGCAAGCCTTCTTCTCTCCCTTGGAGGCCGAAGAAGCACAACCCGGCAGCAGGGAAGCGGCGGCGACAGTCGCCGTTCCCACTGCGGATGTCTTTAGGAATGATCTTCTGTCCATGGTTTACTTGCCTGTTCCAGGGACCTGTACTGTGTACTTGCTCATGTCCATGGGACCGATCTCGAGCTTCTCGGGGAGATAGTCGAGCTCGGCTGCGCTGATGGCATCCCATTCGATGGTCTGTCCGGTGTAGGCTGCCTCACGACCCATCACTCCGCAGAGTGAGGACATGCCGCATTCGCCTGCCTCCACATGGGCAGTGCCCTTGCGGATGTGGTTGACCCAGTCGACATGCTCGAGGACGTAGGGATCCTCCTGCTTGTACTCGGCCCTCATGGCCTCATAGTCGAACTCCCAGATCTTGTTGCCCTTGAGGTCGAAGATGGCGTCGTCGGCCGATCTCCAGTAGCCCTTGGTACCGCGGACTTCCTCGCTGACGTTGTTGGAGCAACCGTCGATCTGGCGGCACATGCTGTGGAGATGTACTCCGTTCTCATATTCAAAGTCAACGCTGAAGAAGTCGTACTGGTCGCCGGTGATCCTGCGCTGGCGGCTTCCGAAAGCAGTGGCCTTGATGGGGTGCTTGTAGCCGAACATCCAGTTGAAGACGTCGATG
>CADBMD010000009.1 GCA_902795735.1 uncultured Bacteroidia bacterium | reverse complement strand
GGTGACGGTTATCCCGTCATGAAAGTCTATACTTTCGGTGTGAACATTACTTTCTAAAGAATGAAGATTATGAAAAAGATAGTTTTAATCGCATCGGCAATCCTGCTCTTCGTTTCCTGCGATGACTTCCTCCAGAGGGATCCGGACGCAAAACTCAACTCAGAGACTTATTTTGCCAACGAAACAGCTCTCAAGACCTTCATCAACGGTTTCATAAACAGCTACACACCTTCATCCGCTCTTGCAAGGGAAGATGGTTCCGACATCATAGCCGTTACCAGGACAGCCTATTACATCGATGACTGGAATCCCAATGTCCAGAGTGGATGGAGCTCAGGAGACTGGAATGCCATCTACAACATCAACTACTTCCTGGCTCACTTCAGGGAGGCCCCTGGCCTGTCAGAGGCTACCTACAAACACTACGAAGCAACGGCCAGGTTCTGGAGAGCCCTCCAGTACTGGAACAAGGTATGCACCTTCGGTGGTGTCCCTTACTATTTCGAGCCCATCGACGCTGATGACGAGGAAATGCTCTACAAAGCCCGCGACAGCCGCGAGGTCACGATGAACTACGTCCTTGAGGACCTCAACTTCGCTTGCGAGAACCTCTCCACTGACGCGGCCTGGGTCAACAACGCCCACATCAGCAAGTACATCGCACTGGCCATCAAGTCCAGGATCTGCCTCTTCGAGGGTACCTACCGCAAGTACCACAAGACCAACCCCGAGACCGGTTCCGCTTGGGCAGCCGACGAGTCGGCCAAGTACCTCAACGAGGCAGTCGATGCAGCACAGAAGCTGATGGCTACCGGAAGGTACAGCATCGTGACCAACTACAGGGGTCTGTTCACTACCCAGGCTCTCAACTTCACTGAGAATATCTGGTACCACCAGTACTCTACGGCCGCATTCCACACCCATGACCTGACTTGGTACTTCACTTCCGGATCCATGGGTTCGAAGTGGAGCGGTGACCATGAGTTCATCCAGACCTATCTCAACCTCGACGGAACCCCACACACCACCACTGAAGAGTGGGCTGAGGAGTTCAAGAACAGGGACCAGAGAATGGCTCAAACCTGGATGCCTCCGACCTACACCAAGACAATAGCAGGGACGAAAGTCACTACTGCCCCTGATTTCGCTGTCACCTACACCGGTTACCAGCCGATCAAGTGGAACCTGGATGACAACACTTATGATAACGCATCCATCGCCAACAACTCGGTTCCAATCATCCGCTACGCAGAGGTCCTGCTGAACTACGCCGAGGCCAAGGCAGAACTGGGGACTTTTACCGAGACTGACTGGAACAACACCATCGCGGTCCTGAGGAAGAACCACGGTGGCATCACCAACACTCCTTATCCCACACAGGCCGATCCTCAGCTTGCAGCCTACTACGGAATCAACGATCCCGTCCTTCTCGAGATCCGCCGCGAAAGGGCCATTGAACTCGTGTTCGAAGGACATAGGGTGAATGACCTGATGCGCTGGTGCCGCGGCGACCTGCTGAACAAGCAGTGGTATGGTCTTTACATCCCTGAGGTCAACAAGTCCTATGACCTCAACGGTGACGGTACCATGGACATCAATGTCTATCTGCAGGCCGACGGCAATGGCGGAAGGAAGGGAACTCCTGTCATGATCAGCAATGCCAACGGTGGATGGACCCTTGAAAACGGTACTTCAGGAAGATTGATGTACAACCTCGCACGCAGGTTTACCGATCAAAGGTACTTGCATCCGATTCCTGCTTCAGCCATCGTGCTGAATCCGAACCTGGAGCAGAACGCTGCCTGGAAGTAAGGGGTGAAATTACACGAATAATATTTGGAAGAAGGCCGGCTGTCAAGCCGGCTTTCTTTTTAGGGTCCGGCAATTTCAGTTTGTTATAGGAAATTAT
The DNA here is from genome assembly GCA_902795735.1 of uncultured Bacteroidia bacterium. Taxonomy (GTDB): domain Bacteria; phylum Bacteroidota; class Bacteroidia; order Bacteroidales; family UBA932; genus Cryptobacteroides. The sequence goes on along the minus strand of CADBMD010000009.1, from coordinate 7,619 downwards.
TATATTTGAATTTTAAGGTAATTCAATAAAGCATATACCATGAAAATCAAGCATCTGTTCATTGCCATGCTGGCCATCTTCACCGCCGCATGCTCATCCAACAAGGTCGTCGGCCCGATAAAGGTCAAGGTTCCTGCAAGGCCTACCGGACAGGAGAACGTACTGGGACTGACCGTCCCTGCCATGGACACGGTAAGAGTCGGCTTCGTCGGCCTCGGAATGAGGGGAAGCGGAGCCGTACCAAGGTTCACTTATATTCCCGGAGTGAAGATCGTAGCCCTGTGCGACGTACTGCCGGAGAATGTAGAAAGGTCACAGAAGACCCTCGAAGGGCGCGGCTTCCCCAGGGCTGCTGAATATTCAGGAGACACGAAAGTCTATCAGCAACTGTGCGAAAGGGACGACATCGACCTCGTTTACATCTGCACTGACTGGGCCCACCATGCCGAGGTGGCTTTGTATGCGATGGAACATGGCAAGAACGTAGCTTGCGAAGTCCCAGCCGCAACCTCCCTCGACGAGATCTGGGCTCTCATCAACACATCCGAAAGAACCCGCAAGCATTGCATGATGCTGGAGAACTGCTGCTATGATTTCTTCGAGCTTTCTTGCCTGAGCATGGCTCAGGCCGGCGTGTTCGGTGAGATCATCCATGTAGAAGGATCCTATCTCCACAACCTCGATCCATTCTGGGACCAGTATTGGAACAACTGGAGACTTGACTTCAACCATGCCAGGAAGGGTGACCTCTACCCTACCCACGGGCTCGGTCCCATCGCCCAGGTGCTTAACATCCACAGGGGCGACAGGTTCAAGACCCTTGTAGCAATGGAGACAAAGGCCGTCAACGGACCCAAGGCTGTTGAGAGAAGGACCGGGCAGAAGTGCGAAGACTTCCAGAACGGCGATGAGACAAGCACCCTGATCCAGACCGAGAACGGAAAGACCATCCTTGTCGAACACGATGTGATGACCCCGAGGCCTTACAGCAGGATGTACCAGATCGTCGGAAGCGACGGCTACGCCGGGAAATACCCCATCCAGCAGATCTGCCTGCGCGGTTCCCAACTTAAAGAGAATCCCACCATCGAAGACCTGGACATAGAGAAACACCTCTCTGCAGAAGAGATAAAAGAACTCCAGGAAAAATACCGCAACCCTATCCTTACCCCTGAGCTCGAGGCTCTCGCCAAGGAAGTCGGAGGCCATGGAGGAATGGACTTCATCATGGACTACCGCCTTATCTACTGTCTAAGGAACGGTCTGCCCCTTGACATGGATGTCTATGACCTTGCAGAATGGTGCTGCCTGGCCGAACTTGGAGAAATCTCCATCAAGAACGGCAACACTGCCGTGGAAGTTCCCGACTTCACCCGCGGGGCATGGAATCAAGTCAAAGGATTCTCCTACGCTTTTGCAAAATAATATTCATAAACCTGACATCGATAAATGAAAAATACCCTCAGGATAGCAACCGTTTCTTTAAGCGCTATCGTTCTGTTTTCCTGCTCTCTGGAGGACAACCTCCAGCCTGTAGAAAGCCCCGTTTCAGGGACCGCATGTTCATTTCAGCAACAGACATAAACGGGGTGAGCATCACTGGAAGTTCCGAAACGTTGTGACACTCAAGTATATAATTATCAGCAACTTGTAAAAATCGAGCGTCTCTAATAGGAGACGCTCGATTCTGTATTTAATTGAAAATAACTAAGTTATGTGTTACTAACTTATTTCGTGGAGAATTCGAAACGGCAGAAGCTGTGGTAGGTCTCACCGGGACGAAGGAGGGCTGAAGGCCACTCAGGCTTGTTGGGAGTGTCCGGGTACTTCTGGGTCTCGAGACAGGCCGCCGTACGGAAATTGTAGGTTACGCCACGCTTACCGACCTTGCTTCCATCCAGGAAGTTGCCGACATAGACCTGTACACCAGGTTCGTTGGTATATTCCCTGAGGACTATTCCTGTCTCGGGGCAGTATAGTTCGGCTGCTACGATAGACTTGTCGCCCTTGGTGTCGAGAACCCAGTTGTGGTCATAACCGTGGCCGTTGTGAAGCTGCTCATAGTCGGCATTAATGTCCTTGCCGATAGCCTTGGGAGTGCGAAAGTCCATCGGAGTTCCCTCAACAGGGGCGATCTCGCCGGTAGTCATGAAGGTGTTGTCGCAAGGAGTGAAGTTGGAAGCATTGATGTAGAGCTCGTGACCTTCGATGCTGTTGTTGCCGTCACCAGAAAGGTTGAAGTAGGAATGGTTGGTCATGTTGATGACCGTGGTCTTGTCCGTGGTGGCTTCGTAATTGATGTCGATGCCGTTGTCAGGAGTAAGGGTAAAGGTCACGAAAGCAGTCACATGGCCAGGGAAGTTGGCATCTCCGTCAGGAGAATCCACCTTCATCTTCACATGTGAACCATCGCTTTCGACAACCTCGAAAACCTTGTACTGCCAACCGTTGGGGCCGCCGTGCAGGCAGTGGGGATCGTCATTCTGGGGGAGCTGGTACTCGACCCCTTCGACCGTGATCTTGCCATGGTCGATCCTGTTGGCATAACGTCCGATGGTCGCACCGAAATCAGTCTTGTTGTTCTCGGGGAAATAATCATTGATGTTGTCGAATCCATGCACGACATCCTTGAACTCGCCATTGCGGTCAGGAACCATGATGGAGACGATACGGCCTCCGAAGTTGGTGATGCAGACCTCCATTCCGGCCTCGTTGGTCAAGGTGTAGAGGGCAGTCTTGGCACCATCACGCTCAGCATTGAAATTCTCCGGATCAAGACCGGACTTCGTCAGGTTGCTCCCCTTCTGGGCACAACCCATAATCATTGCAGCCATAGCGCAAACAGAAATAATTTTTTTGATCATAACTTGAATTGTATTAAATAATAAACTCTGTCTATCGTGTGAATCTTGGAGTGACAGTCAGCATCAGCCAGCCCCAATGGAGTTCCCTTTCTCCGGAAGTCTTTTTAAGGATCTCCATGGTCTTGGTCCCCCTCATGAAAGAATAACCTGTGCTTAACCTTGCTTCCTTACCAAGGTTGACCCCGGCTGAAAACTCAACTTCATGCCCAAGAGGCGAGTCAGCGGCTTCGAGTTTTGTTGCAATAGCCAGGAAATGATACGAGGCATCTACGAAATACTTCTCCTTCGGAGTCCATCTCGCACCAATGAAGGCATTCTGCAATCCTGGAGTGAAGCCATTGACATAGGTGGTGACATAGAAAAAGTCCATGGCCCCATAGAACTTGTGATGGGAACCATACAAGGATGAGAAACCTTTGACGACCTTATGCTGTGTAACCCCGATTTGTCCTTTTGGAGGAGTGGCGAAATATTCATCGCCGCTGAGGTGATCGTAACCGATGTAGACAGACCATTGCGAGGATGGTTTCGCAGTAACTTTCCCACTCAACATCCATGCATCCAAGGGCAAACCATTCTCCTCCCTGCCTTTCTGGAAATAGCAGGCCGCCTCTGCCACAAGATACTTGGGCTTGTAAGTCAGGTAGGTACCGAAGAGTTGCTGGTAGAAAACTTCAGGATTCACTCCTTTGTCTCCTCCTTGCATTCCCACGTTCATGAACAATAAAGAAGCCCCCAGTTTAGTCTTGGGAATGTCATAGTGGTACCACGCTGCCTCCATGTTCTTGTACGGCTGGATGCCACCGGTGAAATAATCATCGCCATTGAGGCCGGAAAGATTCTGGTTGTAAGCAGCGAAAAGATGTATTTTATGGCCATGCCCTTCATAGCCGGCCTTAAGCACGTCATGGGACATTGCCGTCATGGCCCAGTTGTCAGCTCCGAAGATACGCTGGTCGTCATAGGACAGGTTCTGGCGGCCTATCTTGACAAACGTTCCGCCCTTTGACCTAAACTGCACCCAAGCCTCGTAAATATTGAACGACTTGCTCTCGGAAGACCCCCATGTCCCACTGTGCTGCGCAGTGATCCTGGAAGAAAGCCCGGCTTTGTCATAACCGGCACCAAACAAGGTCCTCTCAAGGATGAAGGCTGCCGTTTTGGGGTCAAAACTATCCGAAGATGGCAGTCCGCCGGCACGTACTTCCCCACGGGTCAGAAAGTTCGCATCCGCCGTAAGATGGGCTTCCTGGGCGGACAGGCTCAATGACAGCAAACCAAGCGCTATGAAAAGCAATCGTCTCATTCGAACAGGCAGATTATTATGAAACTTGGACATTCTTTACCATCGTCAGGACATTCTTGTCTCCAACCCTCTCGTATTCAAGGGAATCCATGAGATTGTGAGCCAGGAGTATTCCCAAGCCGCCTATCGGACGGTCTTCCGCCGATCCGCTAAGGTCGACTTCTGGTTTTCTGGTAGGGTCGAATGCTACACCCTTGTCAATTATCACGAATTCCAGCATTCCGTCCTGGGTAAATGCTTCCACGCTGACATCTCCGGTAGTCCCGGCTGGATAAGCGTAATTGATGACATTAACCACGATTTCCTCAACCGCAAGCCTGACATTGCTGAGATTCTTCTGCGAGAGATTGAGCTTAGAGGAGATACCCTTGATGAAATCACTCAGGAGCCCGATATTTTCCAGATTATTGGTGAACGAAATGTTCCCCAAGGGAATCTCGTCGTACCCAGTCGGTTTGTTGAACCTTATGGCCATCATGGTAAGGTCGTCGCTTTGCTCTGCACTAGAGACAAAATCCTTGACTTTACCTTCAATGATCTCCAAGAGACCTGCACATGAAGTGGTGCCAGGATCTCTTCCTGACAGTTCCAATGTCTCGATGACCCTCTTCATTCCGAACAGCTTGCCCTCCGTGTTCTTTGCTTCCGTAAGCCCGTCAGTGTAGAGGAACAAAAGTCCGCCGTCTGGAATCAGCATCTCTTGAGACTCGAATTCGACGTCGGGGAAGACGCCAAGCGGAAGATTTGCTTTGGCAGGAAGGACAGAAATGTTCTTACGGACAAGGACCGGCTTGTCATGGCCCGCATTGCAATATCGGAGAATTCCGGTCGACTGGTCGAGCACTCCAAGGAAAAATGTCACGAACATGTTCGAAGTGTTGTCCCTGCAGAGTTCCTTATTCAGTGACTTTACTATGACAGATGGATCGTCTTCCCTGGACGTGACCATCCGGAAGAGGAAGTGCAAAACGGACATCAGGATTGCGGCCGGCACGCCTTTGCCGCTCACGTCTCCTATGCAGAAAAACAACTTTCCATCCCTGGTGAAGAAGTCAAAGATGTCGCCACCTACCTCCCTGGCAGGGGTGATGGACGCTTTTATGAACGAAGGGAACTCCTTTGGTAGCATGGCCATCTGGAGCCCTTTGGCGATCCTCAGTTCGCTCCCTATCCTGGCCTGGTCGATCTGGACAGTCTGCAGTTTCCTCTCGCTCCGGGCATAGCGGTTTATCATGTAGAACAAGGCAATCAAACCAGCCATGATGAAAAGGAAAGACTTCTTCCTGATTTTCTGCAATGGACTGTAGACTTCCTTGGCGAAACTGACCTGGGCGACCTGCCAGTAAGGATCCTTGTCAAGGGACAGGAAATTGACATAGGCCTTTTCTCCATCCAGCGAGTCCTTGAATTCCAGGATGGTGCTGCGTTTGCCTATGTGGACTACACGCGCAGGTGAAGTACCGTTGAGTATCCCGACGACCTGGCCGACATCTCCTGCTTTGGGGTGGGTCTCTGACGGTCCGGCCACAAAAAAACCATCGTCATTGACCATCAGACCGAAGGAAGAAGGATGGTATTGTTTGGCGTTGAGGGTGTCGCTAAGCCAGGAAAGGTCTATGTCGAGGCCGCACACCGCGACCACACGACCTGAATTGTCCGTGATCGGATAGGAATATGTCGTCAAGTCTTGGATGGTACCCTCCTCGTACTTGTAAGGATCACTCCAGAACGGAGTCCCATCCTCCAAGGGCTTGATGAAGTCTGGATTCTGGCTGTAGTCATGAGACTCGGATGCAATCTGGCTGATCTGGACGACACCGCCCTCCTTTGTAGCATAGGGCTCGAACAACCGCCCTTTTTCAGGATAATAACCAGGGATGAAGGCAATGCATGCGCTGACTATCCTGTCGTTGGACTCGACGAGACGTCCGGTGGCCGCCATGATTGAATCAGCATCAGAAAGGCATCTGCGGATGTCCCAAAGATGTTCCTGAAGGGTACCCTCGGCAGATTCGAGTGTATGTGTTATGACTTCAGTATTGGAAAACAGTTCGATTGCTGTCCTTTTCCCAAGTTCTTCGAAAAGGACTTTTCTATGGCTTCGGTATTGGGCAAGGGAGATGAGTTCGACAAGGATTGCACTACAGACTACGATCAGCAGACTGTAACCCACCTTTTCACGGAAAAACCTGACGACCTTGTTGTTGTCCAAAGACATGAAGAATATTCACTATCATACAAAAATAACATTATTTCGATAATAATCATTTAGTATGACAGTGAATTTGTCCAATACCGCTGCGATGACGAAGTGTCAGAAGGAGATACCGAAACTCAGGTAGGGCATCAGTCCACCTTCCGGTTTCCCGTCAGAAAAGATGAATACAGGCTTTATGCCCACGCCGAAAGCAAAACCATTCTCTTTTTGGAAACGGTAACCGATGTCACCGAAGAAATTGTAGCCCCAAGAGGTTCCGCTGGTGTCATCCGCTTTGATTTCAGTCGAGTCATCACCATATCCGATAATAAAGGTATGCGATGAGTATTTATAAATACCGTTCGTCATGCCAAGTCCAAGGACCAGATGGCTGTTTTTCTGTCCAAAAAGATAGTTGATCTCGACGGGGACTCCGATTCCGTTCATGGTATAGTTACCGAACAATGCCGATCCATAGGCATAGGAGAGTCCTACATTATACCCGAATCCGTGGTTTCCATTGAATCGTGAATCAAAAGACACACCAGCCAACCCGGATGCACCGAGCAAATCAAGGGATATGTTTTTTGTCTGAGCCTGAGCAAAGATAGATGATGCAATAATGATAACGCTTATTAAAAACCTTTTCATGACACATTTGGTTTAAGGGTCGCAAAGGTACTCTTTTTTTTTTATTCAGCAAGCCTGGCTGCTTTTCCTTAGCTACCGTTCCTACGCTCACTCAAATTAGTCTAACGGTCAAGGAACTTCCGGGCCGGAACCGGAGTATAGCGGTCGCAGCCACGTTTTCTGGGTGTTTTCGTGGCTGGAATAGGAATTTTTGGCATTGCAGCCATGTTTTCTGGGTGTTTTCGTGGCTGGAGGTGTCTTCGTGAGCGAAAAGCCGTGATTTATAAAGCATTGTTTAGCTTAATGAAACGAATAGCCCATCCCCTGGCTTTTCGGGGATGGCCCTTACTTAACTATCCGAAAGAGACATCGTTGCAGATCACGGTGACCATATACTTTCCCTATGAGCCGATTCTTGTCCGGAGCTTCGCGACTGGGGGAGCCTGAGGGGAACGCCCCTCAGTGAATAGAGGCGCCCTTGGGCGCGAGAGCGACAGGTACGATGTCAATAAAACGGAAGACCGCCAGCAAATCACAGTCGTTGCTATGAAATGCTGGCGATTCTTGTCCGGAGCTTCGCGACTGGGGGAGCCTGAGGGGAACGCCCCTCAGTGAATAGAGG
>CADBMD010000008.1 GCA_902795735.1 uncultured Bacteroidia bacterium | reverse complement strand
AGGACCGTCGTTTGTCTTAAGAGCGGAAAACGAGACTCGAACTCGCGACCCCGACCTTGGCAAGGTCGTGCTCTACCAACTGAGCTATTTCCGCGTTATTTGATACCCTTATTGGTGATTCGGGATAGCAAAGGTACAACATTTTTACTAATGAGCAAATTTTTTTTGATTATCTTTGTTATGACCGGCATGATTATTCTTAAAATAACCGATATGAAAAAAACATTTTCATTCATTGCCCTTTTTCTTTTAGGGGTGATCATGGCAGAAGCCAAGGTGACTCTACCATCATTTTTCAGCGACAACATGGTCCTTCAGCAGAACACTGAAGCTGCTATCTGGGGATGGACTGATTCCGGAAAGAAGGTGACTATCACGACTACATGGACGGGTGTCAAGACGGTTGCGACCCCAGATGAAAGCGGGAAGTGGTTCGTCCGGCTCCAGACCCCTGCTGCAGGAGGCCCTTACAAGATATTCATAACTGACGGAGAAAGGATCACTCTCAACAACGTGCTCATCGGAGAGGTCTGGTTCTGCTCCGGCCAGTCCAACATGGAGATGCCTGTGAAAGGCTTCAATGCACAGCCAGTCAAGGGTTCGACCGACTTCATCCTCGGAGCGAAGCCCAGCACTCCGATCAGGATGTGCACCATCGAGAAGAAACCCGCCCTCTCTCCCGTCCAGGAAAGCAAAGGATCCTGGGAAGAGAACACACCTGAAGCCGTCACCGGCACCAGCGCCGCAGCTTATTTCTTCGCAGTCAAGCTTCAGGAAAGTCTCGGAGTTCCGGTCGGCCTGCTGATAACCGACTGGGGAGGATCGACCATCGAAACCTGGATGAGCCGCGAAGTCATTTCAGGGAAATTCCCCGGAGAGTTCGACCTCGGATTCCTTGACGGAACCGAGATGCCTCAGATGTGCATGCACACCCCTTGTACCCTTTTCAACGGGCAGGTTGCACCTCTCATTCCCTTCACATTCAAGGGCATGCTCTGGTACCAAGGCGAATCCAACAGGGGCAGGGCCGAACAGTATGTCCGTCTGCAGAAGGAATATGTCGCCATGATGCGCGATCTTTTCCAGAATCCTGATGCTCCTTTCTATTTCGTCCAGATCGCTCCTTATCCCTATGATAATCCTGACAGTTGGGTGTCCGGCTATCTTTGCGAAGCCCAGGAGAAGTCCCTGGAGGTGATCCCTCACAGCGGAATGGTGACCACCCTTGATATAGGTGAATTCGGAACCATCCATCCAAGCAAGAAACAGGAGATCGGCTACCGCCTTGCCTACCTTGCCCTTGTGAACGATTATGGAATGAAGGGTATAACCGCAAAGGCCCCCACTTTCGAGAGCGTCAAGTTCGAGAACGGGAACGCAGTGGTTACCTTCAATACCTATGACAACATGGGCCTTTCTCCGGCAGTCATCGAGCTCAAAGGCTTCGAGGTCGCCGGAAGCGACAAGGTCTTCCATCCGGCCACGGCACGTATCCTTGGCTGGAACAACCAGGTGGTTGTAAACTGCCCGGAAGTAACAACCCCAGTCGCCGTCCGCTATTGCTTCAGGAACTGGGGTGAGGGTACCTTGTTCAACAATTATGGAATTCCCGTTGGTCCTTTCCGTACGGACAACTGGAATCTCTAGACTTCGATTGCAGTCTTGAATTCGGACAGGAAGCGCATGTCGTTCTCGAAGTAGTGCCTCAAGTCATTGACCTGCCATTTGAGCATGGCAATGCGCTCCAGTCCCATTCCGAAAGCGAAACCGCTGTACTTCTTGCTGTCGATCCCCGAGGCTTCGAGCACGTTGGGATCTACCATACCGCAGCCCATTATTTCGAGCCATCCGGTGCCTTTGCAGATGTTGCAACCCTTGCCATGGCAGATGTTGCAGCTGACATCCACTTCGGCTGACGGCTCGGTGAACGGGAAATAAGACGGACGCATGCGGATCTGGGAATCTGCACCGAACATTTCACGGGCGAACAGCAGGATTGCCTGCTTGAGGTCCGCGAAAGTGACTCCTTCGTCGATGTACAAACCTTCGACTTGATGGAATATGCAATGAGCGCGGGCGGATATGGCCTCGTTCCTGAACACCCTTCCAGGGCAGATGACCCTTATCGGAAGGCTCATGTTTTCCATTGCCCTGACCTGTACGGAGGAAGTGTGAGTCCTGAGCAGGAGGGGATTAGGATGGCCTGTCGACACGAAGAAAGTGTCCTGCATGTCCCTTGCCGGATGGTTGGGCGGGAAATTCAGAGCCTCGAAGACATGGTAATCATCCTCGATCTCCGGGCCTTCTGCAACATCATAACCGAATTTCCGGAATATGTCGACGACTTCCTGGCGGACAATGGAGACAGGGTGCCTTGACCCAAGGGCGAATGGAGTTCCCGGCATTGTCAGGTCTTCCTTGGGGGCCTGTGATGAAGCCTCGGAGAAAGTGTTCTGCTTCAGTTCTTCTATCTTAGCGGTAGCCGCCTGCTTAAGCTCGTTTATCTTCTTTCCGAACTCCCTCTTGAGGTCCGGGGCATATGTCCTGAATTCTTCGAAAAGCTTGGTTATCTCGCCTTTCTTTCCAAGCAGCCTTACCCTTGCTTCTTCAACTTCCTTTGCGCTGTTTGCGGTCAATTCCTGGACCTGCTTGAGCAGCTGTTCTATTTCTTCCTTCATATTCCTGATTATTCGTATCTAGCTTTCCTTTTGTCGCGCGCCTTCTTTTCCCGGGCAGCTCCCATCTTCAAGTATTTCTCCCATTGTTTTTCATCTAGGATCTTGTGCATGGAATTGTACATCTGCTCGGACCACTTGTCGTTCGCCTTTGTGTAAAGGTCTGTGTTGTAAACCTTTGAATCTCTCATTTCTTTTAGCTCATCCTGCATGGCATGGTAGTCATGGTTGAGGATGGAATCGGCATAGAAAACCTGCCAGTCCTCCAGTTTGAGTGAAGTTTCCAGTTTGGCCACTTCTTTTTGGATGAACTCGTTCAGTTTTTTCTCCATTTCTTCAGGAGATGACTGCTGCTGAGCAAAGGCGGAACCCAACGAAATGAGCAATGCAAAAGCCGCAAACAATATTTTTTTCATATCTTTACAAACCATAAGATTGAAGACAAAATTAATCATTATTAAAATAATCACAAAATGACCGGAAGATCAACCATCAAGGTCTTGTTGGCAACCGCCCTTCTCCTCCTGGCCGGAGGATCAAGGAGCAAAGCTTGTACCAATATCATCGTCACCAGAGGGGCAAGTGCCGACAACTCCAACATCATCTCCTATGCAGCAGACTCACATGTCCTCTACGGAGAACTATATTTCCATCCTGCCGCCCTTTGGAAGGCTGGTTCCATGCTTGATGTCGTGGACTGGGACTCCTACAGGCCGCTTGGCAGTATCCCTCAGGTCTCAAGGACCTACAAGACCGTCGGCAACATGAACGAGCATCAGCTCATCATCGGCGAGACCACTTGGGGCGGGCGCAGGGAACTTCACGATCCGGCAGGGATAATGGACTATGGTTCATTGATCTACATCACCCTCCAAAGGGCCCGTACCGCCCGCGAGGCGATCCAGACAATCATCGATCTTGCCAATGAATATGGCTATGCATCTTCCGGAGAGACCTTCTCTATCGCAGACAAGGATGAAGCATGGGTCATGGACCTCGTCGGAAAAGGACCTGACAACAAAGGCATCAACTACGTGGCGATCCGTATTCCGGACGGCTACATCTGCTCCCACGCCAACCAGGCCCGCATCCAGACATTCCCCCAGAATGACCCTAATAACTGCATCTTCGCTCCCGGCATGATCGATTTCGCCAGAGAGAAGGGATGGTTCAGCGGGAAGGATGCCGACTTCGATTTCTCGGCCGCTTTCGGTCCTGTCGATTTCAGTGGTGCAAGGGCTTGCGATGCAAGGGCTTGGAGCGCCTTCAACATCCTGGCAGGAGGAGAATTCACCTACGAAAAAGATGGGAAAATGGTTACCGAACCCGCATCGGCCTACTATGATTATATTACCGGAAAAGATCTTTCCAAGAGGATGCCGCTGTTTATCAAGCCCTCCAGAAAGATCACCGTAAAGAATGTCGCCGACGCCATGAGGGACCACTTCGAAGGAACCCCTCTGGACATGACCACCGACATCGGTGCCGGCGGGAATGCCCTTCCTTACCGCTGGAGGCCCATGGGCTTCTCCAAAGACGGCTGGAACTACGTCAACGAAAGGGCTATAGCCACCCAGCAGACCGGTTTCTGGTTCGTCGCACAGGCTCGCCCGGAACTCCCCGATGTTGTCGGAGGAATCATCTGGTTCGGCACCGACGATGCAGCCACGTCCTACCTCACTCCGATATATTCCAACACCAACGAGGTCCCCGAGTGCTTCAGGGTTGGCAACGGAAGCATGCTTGAATATTCAAAGACCTCCTCCTTCTGGATCAACAACAGGGTGGCCAACGACTGCTACAAGGCGTATAACATGATGGCTCCCACGGTCCGCGAAGCCATCGACAGATTCGAAAACGAGCAGATGTTCACCAAGGTTGCGGAGATGGACGCAAAGGCCCTGGCTGCCTACAATTCCATACTCCCCAAGGCTGAAAAGAAGGGCATCGACTCCAAGGACTGGTTCGCCCCCGTCAAGAAGATGCTTACTGAATATTCAGTCAGCACCGCCCAGGCCCAGTTCGAGAACTGGGTGGCGCTCGAAGAATTGATTACAGTCAAATTCGTCGACGGCAACGTAAAGGCCCAGAACGAAGACGGCTCATTCAAGCATTCGAAGTACCATGACGGGACTCCCGCTGGCATAACCAACCCGGGCTACACCGACAAGTGGAAGGAAGCCGTGGTCAAAGACCATGGCGACGTCATCCGTGTCCGCTGATGAAAAGAATCAGGATTGCAGCCACGGCAGTGGCATTGCTGCTTTCTGCCCTCTCCTATGCCGACGAGGGCATGTGGATGATTCAGGACATCAATGCGGCCCTGGAAAAGAACATGAAGGCGCGTGGCCTCAAGTTGAGCGCCAAGGAAATCTACAATGCAGATGCCCCCGGGACTACTGTTTCAGATGCCGTGGTTTCGCTGGGGTTCTACTGCACCGGCAGCCTCATTTCCGACCGAGGGCTTGTCATCACCAACCATCATTGTGCCTATTCCAACATCGCCAAGCTGAGTACTCCGGAACACAACTATCTGGAAGACGGCTTCTGGGCTATGACTGCGGACCAGGAGATGCCCGTAGAAGGGGAGTCCTTCTATTTCCTAAAGAGGGTCTTCGATGTCACGGACGAAGTGGAGGCCTTGAAGAATCAGCTCGAGGCCAAGGGGGAGATCTCCGGCAGCCGGAGAGTGTCTGCCCTGATGGAGAAACGCTACGAAGAAAGCACCGGGCTGACCTGCATAATGAGCAGCATGTGGGCCGGTGAGAAGCACTACATGTCAGCCTATAAGGTTTACACGGACGTGCGCCTGGTCGCTGCTCCTCCCGTCTGTATCGGCTTTTTCGGAGGCGAGACGGACAACTGGACATGGCCAAGGCAGAACTGTGACTTTGCCATGTACAGGATCTACGAAAACGGAGTGCCAGTCTCATGGGAAAAGAACCTCAAAGTATCCCTGAAAGGCTATAGCCCTGGATCCTTCGCCATGGTAATCGGCTATCCCGGAAGGACCGACCGCTACGCTTCGTCAGCGGAGATCAATTACCAGGAGACGGTCGCCCTTCCTGCATCGAATCATCTCATGGGCGGACAGATGAAAATCCTGCGCAAGTGGATGGATGCCGATCCCATCGTCCGTCTGAAGTACAGCGACTGGTTTTTCTCCCTGAGCAACACCCAGGAGAACAACGTGGGGATGGCGGCATGCTACAAACGTTTCCGCGTAAAGGATGAAAAACTCGCCCAGGAACGCCGGTTGCAGGAATGGATCGATGCTTCCTACAACCGCCAGGAAATGTGGGAGAATCTTATACCCGAACTCAATGAGGCATATTCAAGTACCGCGACGATAGAAAGGGACAAGATCTATTTCCGCGAGACCGTGTTCAGGGGTACCTTCATCAGCCGCTACATATTCAGGGCAAGCAACGCAAAGACTTTGGAAAAAGCCAGGGAGGCTCTCCTTGCCGGAATCGAGGAGACCGATCCAAGGGTGGAAAAAGCCCTTCTGGAGCAAGCTCTTGATGAATATTTCACCAATCAGGACAGCTACTACTACGGTCCTTTCCAGAAGAAGCTTCAGGCTCGTTTCGGCTATGACTACGCTGCCATGGCAGATTATCTTTGGGAGAACAGCCTGGTTTCCTCAAAGTCTAAAGCGGAGGGATTGGAGTCTCTTGACCAGGTTCAGGAAGACCCGTTGAGGAAGTTCATAACCGACGCTCCGATAACCATCTACAATGAGAGAGGCGGGCACCTTGAAAAGAGGAACAAGGCCAATGACCTGGAACGTGAATACAAAAGGGCCCTTTATTGGATGAAGCTCCAGAAGGGAGAACTTCAGTACCCCGATGCCAATTCCACCATGAGGATCAGCTACGGAACTGTCGGAGGTTTCCACCCCAACGACGGGGTCTGGTGCGAATGGTATTCCACCCCTAAAGGTATCCTCCAGAAATACAATCCGGCGGATCACGACTTCAACCTTAACGAGCGCCAGAAAGCTCTCCTTGAGAGAGGCAACTGGGGCCGTTGGGGATTCCCGGTCGGAGGCAGGCGCCATGGAATGATAGTGGACTTCCTTACAGACAATGACATAACTGGAGGGAATTCCGGAAGTCCCGTCCTGGACGCCGAAGGTAATCTGATCGGCTTGGCCTTCGACGGGAACATCGAATCCCTTGCAAGCGACACATCCTATACTGTGGGTTACAACAAGTGCATCAACACGGATATCCGTTTCGTCATGTGGGTCCTGGACAAATATGCAGGAATGAAAAGAATCCTCAGTGAGATAGAATTCATAAAGTAAAGACAAATGCGTAAAGTAATAGGAATAGGAGAAACCGTCCTTGACATAGTGTTCAAGAACTCCCAGCCTCAGGCTGCAGTCCCGGGAGGATCCACCTTCAATTCAATGATTTCACTTGGCCGCTGCGGTATCCCTTCGGCTTTTTTGTCGGAGGTCGGTGCAGACAAGGTAGGAGAGATGATAAAAGAATTCATGTCTTCCAACGGAGTGACTCCTGACCATGTCAACTCCCTTCCACAGAAGACCCCTCTGTCACTGGCTTTCCTGGATGAGAAGAATGATGCCGACTACATCTTCTATCGTGACGCTTCAGAAGAGCATCCGGATTTCACCTATCCTGAAGTCACGGCCGGAGACATAGTCTTGTTCGGGTCTTTCTATGCTCTCAATCCTGCCGTCAGGCCGGTAGTCAAGCGATTCCTTGAATATGCCAGGGAACAAGGAGCGATCGTTTACTATGATGTCAATTTCCGTCCTTCGCACGTGAAGGATCTGGGCAACATCGGGAATGCGCTGTGGGAGAATTTCGATTTTGCCGATGTGGTTCGTGGCAGCCATGAAGATTTCCGGACTTTGTTCGGCATTGAGGATGCTTTCGTAGTCTTCGAAGAGAAGATATCTTCCCGGTGCGGTAATTTCATCTGCACCTATGGGGCTGATCCGCTGAAGGTTTTCGACCGTACCGGCCTGGAGAGGGAATACCCTGTAGCTCCTGTGGAAACAGTCAGTACGATCGGGGCGGGGGACAGTTTCAATGCCGGATTCATCTTCGGTCTTGTCAAACTGAGCATAACGCGGGAGATGCTCACCTGCGGTCTTCCGGTCGAAGTCTGGGATGACCTCATCTCATATGCACAAAGCTTCTCGGCCTGCTGCTGCCAATCCCCCCTGAACTACATCACCCCCGAATTCGCCGCCGCACTGTCTATCTTTTAAAAAGAATACGATATGCGCAGACTTCTTCTCCTTGCATCAACCGTGACCCTGGCAACCCTGTTTTCCTGCTCAGCGCCGCACCATCCCGAGGTGGAATCCGACGACCTCATGAGCGACACCTGGGTTGCAACGGACGCCCTGGGCCGCCAGATGCCCCTGATCGACTCGGTCGGCCCTGTCAAGACAGACCACGAACGAGTGGTCGGCATCTTCTACATCACCTGGCATTTGCAGAAGTACCATGAACTTCCCGGACCGTACACGAACGTGACGCAGATCCTGGAAGCAGACCCGTCCGCCCGGTTCCAGCACGACAACCCGCTCTGGAAATATAGCGGTGCCTATCATTGGGGAGAGCCGGAGATGGGGTATTTCCTCAGCCAGGACGAATGGGTGATCCGCAAGGATATCTCGATGCTCCAGGACGCCGGTGTGGATGTGCTCGTGATGGACGTCACCAACGGTGTCTTCTACTGGGACGAATGGGAAGTCCTCTTCTCCACCATGATGAAGATGCGGCAGGAAGGGAACCGGACGCCCCAGTTCGTCTTCTGGTCCTACAACAACAAGCCAGTGGATGTCGTCAAGCAGCTGTATGAGCGCTATTACAAGGCTAACAAGTTCTCTGACCTGTGGTTCTACTGGGACGGCAAGCCCCTGTTGCTCTTCAACGCCAATCCCGGCAAGGACGCTAACGGCCAGTACAAGGTAAGCATCGACGACTACCCGCAGGAGATATTCGATTTCTTCACGCTGCGCAACATGTGGTGGGGCTTCTACAAAGAGCATGGCGTCCGCTACATAGGAACCGAAGACTATTGGAGCTTCGGCTATTCGATGGGTGACCCGAACATCATCCACATGACTCCTGAGGAACTGGTTTCCAAACATGACGGAAAGCCTGAAGAGGCGGCCGTTACACCTGCGCAGCATCCTGTGCGTCTGAACGACAATACCACCCCGATCGGCGTGGGCAAATCGTGGTCTCGAGAAGGTGGTGAACCGGAGTTGGACGAACACGACATGCCTGTCGAAGCCTATGTGCCCTGGCTCGGCAAGAAGGTTCCGCATCCGGAAGGCTACGGAATCTACTTCCAGGAGCGATGGGAGGATGCCCTGTCCGTTGCACCGCCCTTCATCTACCTGAATGACTGGAACGAGTGGACGGCCGGCAAGTACGCAAACGGCGGTAAGACCGAATTCCTACGTCGCCCGGAGAATCCTTTCATCTTCATCGACCAGTACAACGCTGAATTCAACAGGACCATCCAGCCGATGAAGGACGGCTATACCGATAATTACTATATGCAGATGGCGCAGAACATCCGCCGCTACAAGGGTGTACGGCCGATTCCGGAGAACAAGGGATTCCGGAAGGTCACCATCGACGGAAACCTCTCTGACTGGAGTGCCGTGAAAGTCGTCTACCGCGACACGCGGGGCGACGTCACGCGCCGTGACGCAAAGGGCTATGCAGGCCTGCATTACCGCGACTCTTCCGGCCGCAACGACATCCAGGATGCCAAGGTGGCTGTGACCAAGGACGGTCAGGTTTGTTTCTACGTGAAGACGGGTGCGGACATCACGTCCAGCAGCGATCCGAACTGGATGCTCCTGCTGGTCGACATTGACCAGGACAGCAGTACAGGCTGGTACGGTTACGACGTACTCGTTAACAGGAAGGTCCTTGACGGACAGACTTCCGTGGTCTCGAAGTATGTGGCGGGCGCATGGGTACCGGCCGGTAAAGCGACATTCTTCGTCATCGGGAACGAGATGGAACTCTCCATTCCGGCCGAACTGCTGCGTGTCAGCGGAGACCAGGCTGCCTTCGATTTCAAGTGGGCTGACAACCCGTACGAGTTGAAAGATCCGATTTCCCTCTGCCTGCATGGTGACACGGCACCGAACCGGCGCTTCAATTTCCGCTTCCTCTGGAAGAAGTAGCAGCTGAGACAGAAAAGGAACAAAGAAGGAACAAAGAACCCGGATTGTCGTTCGTATCGGCGGTCCGGGTTTAACTACTTTATGTTTTGGTGCCTGATATGGGGCGTTCCTCCCGCATCTGAATGGCTCTGAAAAGCGTTATGGCGGACATAGCGGCAAAGTGTGTACGGGCGCACATGTGCGGACTTGTGCTGCTTCTAGCAGAACTTTGTGTCTATGGAGACATGCGGAATAGAGTGCTTTGTCAAGTGCGAGTATGCAAAGGATCCGTGCCCCCAAGGGCCAGTGACGCTTATATCTCTGATCATCACTTAATTAACGGAAAGAGGTTGCTTCGAAATGAATGCAACCTTTTACCAGGAATAGACTTATAATCAATAAGGCAGGCGTCACGGCTCGAAAATTACACAGCGGTGCAGCCACGGTTCGGGCGGGTTTCATTACCCATAACAAAAACGGATCAAGTACAAAACCCTGTATCAAAAAATTGAACTCTAATACGGTGTGTTAGCAGAAGGTGGGAGTCAACCTGCGTTTTGGCGTGTTTCCTTAATTCGTCGTCACACAACAACCTCAGGTGCTTAATAAATGACAATAATTCCCGAATTGCCATTTCGCGTCAACCTAAGGTGCTTCACAAATAACGAAAACAGCTTTAACCGTTGTCTTCCAGCCACCCAAACAGCTGAATTAGCAACTTTTTACTGATGCCCTCAGGCGAAGCGAACACGGTTTTCGTGTGACACCGCCTCACCGGAGAGAGTGCGGGATATCTCCGGTCGGAGCCGGGGATGACGGTAACACCACTGTCAAGGATGACAGCCAGGTCATTTCTGTCATCCTGAGCGAATCCTGTCATCCTGAGCGCGGCGTAGGATCTGACCACAGTGACGCTGATAGGTAACGGGCTGAATGCCATTATAGTAAGGACGGAACTTAGAAACACACCAAAGTGTTAATATGCAGGGAATTCAATGCCATACTACCTTGGTGGATGAAGGACCGGAGCGAGCAGGGCTGAGCATAATAGATTCTTCACTGGCGTTCAGAATGACAGAGCTGGGATAATGACAGGCAAGACCATGGAATCGTCTCATTCGAAACACAGGGTTTTGCACGTGATCCAAATAGTGACTTTGTAGTTCGGCGGGGGAACTGTGCGGGCAGATATATGTCGGAAACGTGGCCGTGTAGTTCGGCGGGAAACTGTGCGGGCAGAAATTTGTCGGAAATGTGGCCGTGTAGTTCGGCGGGGAACTGTGCGGGTCGGAAAATGGGGGAAACGTGACTTTCCAGTTCGGAGTGGAATTGCGCGTACAAAATAGACGGCCGGAGCAGACTCCGGCCTTAGGCCGTACTCAGCCGCAGCGAAGCGAGAATGGACTCGGCCGGGGCCGGATGTCTGCTCTGTTTTGTTAGCCCTTCTACAGGCTCAGGACTGAGGAGAATATGTCGATGCGGGTTCAGAGGCTTGGCAGTAGGTCCTTCGGCTATGGCAGGGGTCGGAGGGGATGCAAGAAAACAAAGAGGACGGCCAATATTCGCTTATTAGTCGCCCTCTTTGTTAGTTTTGTCGGCTTGAGCCTACCTGTTGGCCCGTCAGTTGTACCGTTTGTTGGCCTGTCAGTTGGTCCGTTGGTTGGTCCGTTAGTTGGCCGGAGTCTCGGCGGGTTCAGCGGGTGCTTCCGTTGAAGGAGCGCTCTGCTGGATCGGAGCTGAAGGGAATTCAGGCTGTTCCTCGACGTTCTCAATGATATCGGTCACATCGACACCGGAGTTGGTGTTCCTGACGGTGAAGGAGGTGATGATCGAGACGACAAGGATGAAAGTGACAAGACCCCAGGAAACTTTCTCGAGGATGTCGGCTGTCTGCCTTACACCAAGAGCCTGATTGGCAGATGTGAAATTGCTGGCCATACCTTCGCCTTTGCCACTTTGGAGAAGCACGACAGCTGTCAGCAGGATGGCAGCTATGACAATCAGGATTGTGAGAATCGTGAATAAAGTGTTCATATTAATAAATTTTAATTTTCTTCGTTTATTTTTTCGATAAGGGATGCAAAGTAAGCACTTTTTTCCGGATATCGCAAGATTAGGCGGGAATAAATCTTCTTTGCTTCAGCAAAATAGCCTTGTTCTGCGTAGATCCATGCCAAGGTTTCCGTGCAGAAGCCGAGTTCAGGGTCTTCCCAGCTTCGTTCATCTTTGTCTCCTTGATTGGCAGCTTTGAAGCGGGAGAAAAAGTTGTCATCGGCTTGGCGTACTGATTCGTACTGGCTTGACGTGAAGAAGTCTCCGCCGACGACTTTGACAGTCCTGCGGTATGGGGCGGCTTGTGGTGCTGGTCCGGGGGCTTGTTCTTGCCCGGTGATTGGCAAAGGAGAAAGGTCTGGTCCTTGGCCAGCAGCAGCTGCAAAAGAGGGGGCAGGGGTCGCTACCGCCGCTGGAACCGCTGTCGGGACGGGCTTCGGGGACTGCGCAGAGATATATTCCTTCAGGAGAGATTCGACATCCTTGTCGGAATAGTCACTTTTCTTTGAGGATCTCAAGATGTTGTAGATGATCGACCTGGAAGAAACATACATGGCAGCATCGGCGAACTGTTCTTCGCCCCAGTCACTGCCACCTGTCCTGGACATCCTTTCACACAACTCCACACGAGCTGCACCGAACCAGGGATAAAGGTTGATCACCCCTGCAAGCTCATCGATAGAGAGCGACTTGAGATTGCTTTTCCCCTCCATTTTACCACTGAGCTACGCTGGCATTGAACATGTCTTCGATCAACTTCTGGACGATTTCTTCGCAGAGAGTTGCTTCAACTGCGTCCAGGGAATTGGTCGAGTCATAGTCAGAATAGGCTGAGAAATTCTTTTCAAAATCTTCCTCAGGATATTTCCTGTTGGTGAACTTGAGACTGACGGTGACGGTCAGACGGTTCTGCGCCGCGATTTCGTCAGCGGTGACGGATGATGCCCTGACGTCGTAGCCTGTAACGGTCCCCTGCAATTCCAGGTCACCGTCCATTTCGACCTGCTCAAGTTTGGTAAGTTTCCTGAACTTGTCTTTCATGGCCTCGGTCAAATCATTGCTCAAGGACGGATTGACCTTCAGGGCTTTATATTCAAAGTAATTGATTGTCACCGTCTTGACGTCAGGCTGGATGGAGGTTCCCGAGAATGAATACTTTACGATCGAGCAGCCGCCCAGAAGTGCGGCAGCCAAGACAACGACAATGAAGAGGGTAAACTTTTTCATATTCAGTTCAGATGATACTTTTCAATCCAGCGATAAAGCGTGCGCTCGGAGATGCCCACTTCCTGTGCCGCAAGTTTCCGGTTGCCGTTGTGCTTTTCGAGGGCCTTGGAAATGATCTCGAGATTGGATTTCTTCAAGGAAAGATCGTGGGAAGAAGGCTCTTCCACATTGATGTCCACCACCTTGCCAATGTCTCCATCCATGACAGGAGCGCCCTGGCCCTGCCACTCGGCTTCCTCATGTTCTTCAGCCGGCTGCAAGGCCGTGGCAGCAACCGTGACATGGTTGAGACGGGCTTTAAGGTCATCAACCTCCTGCTTCAAGTCGAGGATGGCCTTGATGATCATCTGCCTGTCTGAATCCGGCATGGATTCCCCGCGGGTTTCCTTTGCAGCAACCGGCAGCAAGGAGGTCTCTTCCTTAGGCATATACCTGGAGAGTGTGGCTGCGTCTATTACGCACCTCCCGGAAGTGGGGGTGAGCTTTTCAGACTCCAATGCGGTCACAGTCTCGGAAATGTTCTTGAGCTGGCGGATGTTGCCAGGCCAGCGGTAGTTGATGAGAAGGTCTATGGCATCGTTGGTCAAAGTCACTTTACCCATGCCGTACTTCTCTGAGAAATCAGAAGTGAACTTCCTGAAAAAGAGATAGATGTCTTCCTTCCTTTCGCGAAGGGCCGGCATCTGGATCTGGATGGCATTGAGGCGGTAGTACAAGTCTTCGCGGAACTTCCCGGTACTGACCAGGTGTATGAGGTTGACGTTGGTCGCCGCTATGACCCGAACGTCGGTCTTCTCTACCTTTGAAGACCCGACCTTTATGAATTCACCGTTCTGGAGAACCCGCAGGAGCTTTGCTTGCGAAGCCAGGGGAAGCTCTCCTATCTCATCGAGGAAAAGGGTGCCACCGTTGGCTTCTTCGAAATATCCTTTCCTCGTCTCCACGGCACCTGTGAAAGATCCTTTCTCATGGCCGAACAGTTCAGAGTCGATCGTGCCTTCAGGAATGGCTCCGCAGTTGACGGCGAAATACTTTCCTCCCTTGCGTAAGCTATTCTGGTGGATAATTTTAGGAATATTTTCCTTTCCGACGCCGCTTTCTCCCGTTACGAGCACTGTCAAGTCTGTGGGAGCCACGGCAATAGCCGTCTCCAGGGCACGGTTCAGAGCGGCATCGTTACCAATGATGTCGTACTTGTTTTTCAGCCTTTGCAGCTCTTGAGAATCCATACACTTTTGCTTCCAGTTTGGCAAAGTTACGAAATTTTAGTTATATTTGTCCTGATTATGGCCAGCTCCCAAGAAGCATACACTCAAAAGTCTAACAACAATTATATTCATTAGCAATGAAGAAAGCAATTAAAATCCTAGCAGCAGCGGCCATGGTTCTGTCCGCAGTTGCTTGCTCATCAGCCAAAAAGATGGCTGAGCTTGCTGACAACGTGATCGTCAAGTGCGATCCCGCAGTCTTGGAGTGCATCGGTGGCAACATCGATCCTACCGTTTCCGTAACTTATCCTGCCAACTATTTCCATCCAAAGGCTATCCTCGAGGTCACTCCCGTGATCGTCTATGAAGGTGGCGAGGCCAAGATGGCTCCCCTCATGTACCAGGGCGAGAAGGTGAAGGACAACTACAAGGTCGTCCCTAAGGCTGGCAGCACCATTACTGAAAAGCTGCACTTCAACTTTGTCGACGGCATGGAGCAGTCTCATCTCGAGCTCCGTGGTGTCGCCAAGTACAAGGGCAAGTCCATCAAGCTCCCTACCAAGAAGGTTGCTGATGGTGTCAACACCACTTACATGCTTGTCAAGGGTGCCGGTCTGGTTCCCATGAAGGCTGACGGTTACGAGGCTATCCTCAAGCAGACCGCAGAAGGCCAGATCCTCTATAGGATCAACTCCTCCGAGGTTCAGGCAAGGCAGCTCAAGGGTCAGTCCATCAAGGACTTCCAGGATGCTCTCGATGAGATCAAGAACAATGAGAGGAAGACCCTCGTCGGTACCGAGGTCGTTGCTTACGCATCTCCTGATGGTGGTGAGAGGCTGAACCAGAAACTCTCCGACAACCGTTCGAAGACTGCTGACAAGGCTTGGACCAAGATCGTCAAGGGTAAGGAAGTTACCGATCCTGAGGTCAGGAGCATCGGTGAGGACTGGGAAGGCTTCCAGGAGCTTGTCCAGAACTCCAACATCCAGGACAAGGACCTCATTCTCCGCGTTCTCTCCATGTACAGCGATCCTGCAGTCCGTGAGAGCGAGATCAAGAACATGTCTTCTGTCTATTCAGAGCTTAAGAACGACATCCTTCCTGAGCTCCGTCGCGCCCGTTTCATCGCCAACGTCGAGTTCAAGAACTACACTCCCGACGAGCTTCTTGAGATGATCAACAACAACAGCGAGGTCCTTGACGAGCCTGCTCTCCTGAAGTCCGCTACCCTCGTGAAGGATCTTGACAGCAAGGTGAAGCTTTACAACAAGGCTATCAGCAAGTTCGACAGCGACGCCGCCAGGTTCAACCTCGGTACCGCTTACCTGAACGCCGGTGACCTCAAGAACGCCGCCAAGGCTTTCGCCGCCGTCGAGACCAAGGACGCTGACCTTGACAACGCTCTCGGTGTCCTCGCCCTCCGCAACGGTGACCTCGCCTCTGCCGCCAACTACTTCAAGAAGGCTGGCAACGACGTGGCCAAGACCAACCAGGGTATCATCGACATCTGCACCGGCAACTACGACAAGGCTGTCCAGGATCTTAAGGACGCCAAGGGTTGCTGCCACAACACTGTCCTCGCTTACATCCTCACCAACCAGCTTGACAAGGCCAAGGCCGCCGCTCACTGTGGCGATCCTAAGGTGACCTACCTGAAGGCCATCATCGCTGCCCGCCAGGGTAAGATGGACGAGGTCAAGACCCTCCTCGACGAGGTTGCCAAGGCTGACAAGACTCTTGCCGCCAGGGCTGCCAAGGATGTTGAGTTCGCTGAGTATTTCAAGAAATAATTCCTGAAATTCGATTAAGGATAAATCTTCCGGTCTTTCTGGCCGGAAGATTTTTTGTTATATTTGGGTCATTATGAATAAGAAACCCGTTCTTTTTGTCGCCGCGGTTCTCGCCGCGCTGGCTTTTTCCCAGCATTCTGCGCTCTCGCAGGTTGCCAATGTCGTTGAGATCGTTTCCGCCGATCGGGATAAGATCGCCGGCTGTGAGGGTCCCTACCGCTTCGATGCGGCTCCGTTGACTCCCGCACCAAAGGGTTATGTACCTTTTTATATTACCCATTACGGGAGGCATGGCTCGCGTTATGCTTGGAATTCCAACACATATTCCTTGATTAAAAAGGTGCTGGACGCGGCTTCTGAAGCTGGTTCCCTGACTCCCAGAGGTGAAAAGCTTTATGAGGACTTCAATGCTTTCTATGCCGTTCCGCTTATCAACACGGGGGACCTTTCTGATCTTGGCATGGAGCAGCACATGGAAATCGCCCGGATCATGTGTGAGGAGTTCCCTGAGGTCTTCAAGGATGGTGGGAAGATCCTGGCGAGGTCTTCGACTTCGCAAAGGGCAATCGTCAGCATGAACGCTTTCACGGTGAGTCTTCAGAAACAGGCTCCGAAGCTGGACATCAAGATGAATTCCCTGCACACGAATCTTCTCATCACCAATCCTTCCGGAGCGCCGAGGGAGATCTCTGAATATTATAAGGGAGAGATCCTTGTGCCCGAGAGCACGGTCGAGTTCAGGGACAGGATGACCGACTATGATGCCATTCTTGGGAAACTATTCACTGACAGGGGGTTCCTGGAGGAGATTGGAGGACGTCGGGATTTTGTCTATGAGCTTTTTAACCTCTGGGCAGGCTATCATAATTATGATGACGGGGATTGGCTCGAGGATCTTTTCACAAAGGATCAGCTTCTTAAGTTCTGGGAGATAGAGAATTACTCAGTCTATGTCGGACACTCTCGCAACCGTTACAGGATGATCCCTATCCTGAAGGACATGATAGATCTCGCCGACGAAGCTATCGCAACGGGAGAGTACAAGGGACATTTCCGCTTCGGTCATGACACCGCTTTCAATGCCCTCTGTCCGCTGTTGAATATTAACGGATCTGGCTACGAAGCGTCGAAGACTGAGGATGTCAAGTATTGGTTCCAGAATTACGACACACCTAAAGCGGCCAATCTCCAGATCGTCCTCTACAAGTCGAAGAAGAATCCGGAGATATTGTTCAAAGTGCTTCGTAACGGTTCGGAGGCGGTACTCCCTCAGCTGACGGCTGTGAGCGGACCTTATTATAAATGGGTGGACCTCAAAGCCTGGGCTGATGCCCTGGTTGAAGCCCACCCGAAGGTCGATCGTCCGAGGTAATTACATTTTCCGGAGCCAGATGTTCCGGAAGCTGATCGGCTCGCTCGGATCTCCATGGGACTGGAGACGGATAGGGCCGTCGCCATGCGGCACGACCTTGGGGTGGCCGATGTATTCAGTCGTACCGCGGATTGTGAAGTTGTTCAGGAGCACGATCCCGTTCTGGATGACCGTGACTGTCGGGGCTACTTTGTAGGTCCCGTCCTCATTGAACACGGGGGAGCTGTAGATGATGTCATAGACATTCCACTCTCCGGGCTTGCGCATGGCGTTCGCCAGGGGAATGACTTGTTTGTAGACGCTACCTGTCTGGCCGTTCGCATAGGTCTCGTTCTGGTAGCAATCCAGGATCTGGATCTCATATTTGTCCTGGAGATAGACCCCACTGTTGCCCCTTGCCTGGCTGGTCCCGGTGATGTTCTCGGGAACCATCCACTCGAGGTGGAGCTGGAAGCTTCCGAAACTCTCTTTTGTCAGGATGTCGCCGGTTTTCTTGTCCACGGTGAAAACACCGTCGTGGACTTTCCACTTAGCCTCTCCACCATTGGCGGATTGCCAGGCGTCGAGATTTTTGCCGTCGAACAGCACGATGGCATCTGAGGGAGCGGAATTGGTCCGGATGTCGCCGGGGGTCACGACTTTTGGCTGGGGAGTCCAGAACTCAGTCATTCCTGGACGCATTCTCTCTGGTTCCGGGTAGGTCTTTTCCTGAGCGATGGCGCTTACTGTGACGGCCAGCGCGAAAATGGTTACGAGTGTTTTATTCATTTTTT
>CADBMD010000007.1 GCA_902795735.1 uncultured Bacteroidia bacterium | reverse complement strand
TGGAAGATACAAGATCGTCGCCGAAGCCAAGGTCACTTCGTCTGAAGGCAAGGTGATCTTTTCGAAGCAAGAGCTTTCCGTCCTGATGGTCGGCGATTCAGACAAGGTCCTGGCTTCACAGGTCGAGAATTTTTTCAAGTTGGTCGGCCCTTGTGCAGACGGGAAGGTCCGGAAGGGTGAAGACATCATCATCCAGATGGGTGCAGGTGACGGCCCAGTCTGGGCTGTGGTAGAATTGTTCGGAGACATGAGGCAGCCCCTCGAAAGGCGCCTTGTCCATCTCCAGGGACAAGCCGGGAAGCCTGGATCCATAGAGACAATGTCTTTCGAATATAAGGATGATTACCCTGGGGCACTCTGGCTGAGCATTTTCTATTTCCGTCAGGGCAGGCACTTCGTATTCCAAAGGGAATTCCTGAAAGAAAAGGAATCGATGGAACTTCCTCTGTCATTCTCATCTTTCGAAGACAAAGCCCTTCCCGGCAAGGAATATTCCTTCGTGCTGGATTCCAAACCCGGGACCGAGATCCTTGCCGCTGTATTTGACAAGAGTTCCGAGGCTATTTCACCTAATTCATGGCCGACCGTGCGCCTGTCCTTTCTCGGAGCTGAAAGTGTATTCATAAATGCCATGGATGGTGGTATTGACCGCTTCGGGTCTTCGGTCAGGGTCGGCTACGGCACCCCCATGTTCAAGACAAGGTCCACCGGAGTAGTTATGGAAGAACTCGCGGTCAATGCGGCGATGGCGCCCGAACCTATGATGGCCTCCATGGAAGATTCCGCATTTGAAAGGGCGGTAATGGATGAAGAGTCTGTGGATGATCTCGCAGAAGATGTAGCAGTCCGTTCCGACTTTTCAACCTCACTTGCTTTCGAGCCGTTCCTGCGGACAGGGAACGACGGCAAGGCGGTCTTTAAGTTCAGGACTTCCGAGAAACTTTCCACTTTCGTGGTCCAGGTCTATGCCCACACCAAGGACATGAAGAACACTGTGCTGCGTAAGGAAATGACCGTTTCCATACCGGTGAAAGTCAACGTAGCAGAGCCGAAGTACCTCTATAAAGGAGACAAGTACGTCCTCCATGCCACAGTTTCAAGCAATGCTGAGACACCGGTCGCTGGTACTGTCATCCTTCAGGCATTTCCGTCTTCGGATTCCGAAGGACAGAAACCTTTCGCTTCTTTCTCAAAGAAAGTAACTGTCCCTGCTCACGGGTCCGTACCGGTTGAGTTCAATGTCGATCCTAAGAATCATGACCACCTTGGACTGAAGGTAGTATTTTCAGACACAGGGAAGACATTCTCGGACGGGGTTTTCGTGTCCTTACCGGTCCTGGATGCGGAGCAGACTCTGACAGAATCCCATTCGGCAGTCCTTCTTCCAGGCATGGACAAGGATGCTTTGATCAAACAGATCCAGTCCGCTTTCACAGGTACTACAGCGAAAGGCGCAGAGTACAAGGAGGTTGACATCCGCCAGATGCTCATCGATGCCATCCCTTCCAAGGTTGAACCTTCAGGCAAGGATGTCCTGTCGTTGAGTGAAGCCTTGTATGTGAGGCGGGTAGCTTCCAAACTGGGAGTGTCCGTTGAACCCGTCATGCCGGACGATGAGCTTGTTTCCAAGATACTCTCATGCAGGAATCAGGATGGAGGATTCGGTTGGTTCGAAGGAATGCGGTCCTCACCTGTAATTACTGCCGTGTTGCTTGAACGCTTGGCGAAGTTGAGGGATTCGGGGCTTGGTATTGAAGGGGTCCCCGCTGATGAATCGGTTGCCTATCTTGACAGGAATCAATTCCTACATGACAACACCTGGCCTTATTGGTCGGGATGGCTGTCAATCCCTCAGTATGCCCATGTCCGGTCAATGTATTGCATGGTTCCTTTCGATGTTGAAGCCCGGACCGTCAGCGAGGTCAGCGATTATTCCAAGAATTTCAAAGAATTCAAAAAATATATCAAGGATTACCTGATTCCTTCTGAGAAAGATGGCAGGGGACTGAACGGACAGATTCTGTCGAAAGCGCGGAGGATTAAGACTTTAGCGAACCTGATCTACTCGGAGGGAGGCGCTGCTCTGGCTTCAGCGTGGGGAATGAAATTCAATTCCGATTCCAAGATGAAGGCTTCCTTGTCCGCAGATGCAGCCTCCCTTTATGAATATGCCGTCGAGCATAGGGACGGAGGCTGGTACTATCCCAATGCAGTGATGCCTTGGCGTGGTCTGCTTGAGAGCGAGCTTTATGCCCATTCCTTGCTTTGCGACCTTCTCTCCGATACAAGGGTGGCTATTTCAAATCCCGGCCTGGCAGCCAATATCGCTGATGGTATACGGATCTGGATCATGCTCCAGAAGGAGACTCAGCAGTGGGCTGATGATCCGGCCTATGTCGATGCCATCAATTCAGTCCTTTCCGGGGGAGAAGATGTCCTTTCGACGAGGGTCATCCTCATGACAAAGACCTATAAGGCTCCTTTCTCCGGCATCCGTTCTGCCGGGAATGGCTTCACGGTCGAAAGGCATTTCTACAAGGAAGTCCTTGGAGAGGATGCCGCTGTCGGAAGGGTTGAAATCTATCCGGGGATGAAACTCAAGACGGGTGACAAGATAATCTGTGAGTACAAAGTCTGGAATCAGGAAAACCGTAGCTTCGTGAAGCTTACGGCACCTCGCGAAGCGGCGTTCCGTCCTGTCGAGCAGCTTTCCGGACATGTCGGTTGGTGGGCAAGGCCTGTCGGTGGAATCTTCTCTGTTACTCCTCAGGGCTACCGCAATGTCAAGTCGGATAGGACGGAGTACTTCTTCGATGTCTATCCCGAGGAAAACACGACTGTCACCGAGGAGTTCTTCATTACCCAGGAAGGCTCTTTCGTAGCTCCTGTCTTAACTATCGAATCTCTTTATGCTCCGC
>CADBMD010000006.1 GCA_902795735.1 uncultured Bacteroidia bacterium | reverse complement strand
GGCCTCCTGCAGCAGCGCACGCAGACGGGGGTTGCCGGTGACATCGGCGCCGCCCTGCTTCACTGCGATGGTGATTTCCTTACCGATCTTGGTAAAGGTCTTGGCCATGTGGCCCCATCTCTTGAACTTCCTTTCCTTGCGGAACTCAAATGCTCTTCCCATGATTATTTCTGGCTTTCGATGCGGGTGATGTACTTGTCGATGTCATAACCCTCCATAGACTGGGGGTAGCGGTCCTTGATCTTCTTGTAGAAGGAAAGGGCCTTGGCATTGTCGCCGAGCTCTTCGCAGGTCACACCGGCCTTGAGAAGATAGGTGGCGGCGAACATGTTGTCAGCCTCGGCAGCTGCCTTCTCGAAATAGGTCAGGGCTTCCTTGTAGTTCTCCAGACCGGCATAGGCATCACCGATGCAGGCGATGGAACGGGCCTTGAGGATGGACTCCTTGCCTTTGTATTTCTTGAGATAGTTGATGGCCTCCTGATAGTTGCCAAGCTGCAGTTCGCAGACACCGGCATAGAAATAGACATCCTTGCCTGCCTTGGCGCCGAAATCGTCGATTATCTGGGAGAAACCGAGCACATTGCCGTCTCCGTTGAGAGCGAGGTCGAACTCGCCGGAACGGAAGGATGCTTCAGCGGGGAACATCTGTGCCGCAGCCTCTTCGCTCTTGGGCTGATAGTAGAATTTGTAATAGCCGACAATAGCAAGTCCGATCACCAGGAGGGCGATCAGGATGCCATAGATTGTCTTTTTGTTTTCACGGAAGAACTGGTCTGTCCTGGAAACGGTCTCACTGACCCTTTCCTGACGCTCCTGCTCTGTTACGTCTGCGTTTTTCTTTGCCATTTCTATAAATTGTTTTGTTATTATCGTTTGATGACAGTCTGCAAAAGTAGAAAAAATTGTTTAATCATGCAATATGATTATCTTTGTCGGTAAGCGAATGCCACTATGCCGGTTCTAAAAAAAATAGCTGTACAGGATTTCAGGAACATAGCTTTCCAGGAACTATCGTTCTCACCCAACATCAATTGCATCTCGGGCAACAATGGGGAGGGGAAGACTAACTTGATGGATGCCGTGTGGTACCTTTCGATGACCAAGAGTGCGTTCAGTTCATCGGACAGGTTCAATTTCAGGCATGGTACCGAAGCTTTCGCCATAGCGGGCACCTATGACATCGGCAGGTTTTCCGTCCAGGTGGACTCCCGTGGGGAGAAGAAGGTCCGGAGGGACGACAAGCCTTATTCGAGGATTTCCGAGCACATCGGCGTCCTCCCCATAGTGATGGTCTCGCCTTCGGACACGTCCCTCGTGAGCGAGAGTGGTGACGAGCGCCGGAGATTCGTAAATTCCGTGCTGTCGCAGATGGACCGGGAATACCTTTCCGCCATGCAGCAGTACAACCGTCTGCTTTTCCAACGGAACAAGATGCTAAAGGACGGGACTTTCGACGAAGGCCTTCTGTCGGTATTCGACGAGAGGATGGGCTCTTTCGCCGATAAGATCTTCGCAGCCCGCGAGGCCTTTGTTGCCGACTTGATGCCTGTGGTCTCTGAATATTACAAGATACTTTCTGGAGGGAGGGAGACTGTCTCCATTACCTATCAGTCTGACTTGCATAAAGGGACACTGACGGCTATCCTGGCATCTTCCAGGGAAAAGGACATGGCCTTCCGCTACACTACGGCCGGAGTCCAGAGGGACGATTTCGTCTTCAAGATGGATGGCTACCCGATCCGCCGCTGCGGCTCGCAGGGACAGCAGAAATCTTTCCTAGTCTCGTTGAAGTTCGCCCAGTATGAGGTCATGAAGGGCAAGTACGGATTCCCGCCTACGCTGCTGCTCGACGATGTCTTTGACAAACTGGACATGGTGCGCATAGCCAACCTGCTCGGGATGGTGGCCGGGAGCGATTTCGGTCAGATATTCATAACAGACAGCAACAAGGTCCGTATGTCCGGGATAGTGGACAACCTGACGGCGGACAGGGCCTATTTCGAAGCGGTCGGGGGAGAATTCAAGGAGATTCAGGATGCCTGATTTCAAGAAAGTGAAGGGCGTGCCTCGCAAGGAGGCTCTCGGCATGGGTGAGATGGTGCCGATGTTCATCCGTGCCCTTAGGCTTGAATCAGGCTTGAACACGCACAGGGTGTTCGCCGCCTGGGATGCCGTCTCCGGCGTGAAGGATTATACGATCAGGAAGTTCTATCGCGACGGCAAACTATTCATCACATTGTCGTCTTCGATGGTCAGGACCCATCTCGAGTTCCAGAAACCGGCACTCCTGACCGCCCTTAACGCTTTCTTGGAAAAGGACGACCTTTTCTCGGCAGACAATGACAAGGTTGGTTTCGTCAAGGAAATAATATTGAAGTGATATGGAAGAAAGGATAAAGATTGTGGTTGATGATGCCATTCCGTTCATAGAGGGCGTCTTCGAACCGTATGCAGAAGTTGTGTACAGACCGGGAAAGGAAATCTCCCGTCAGGATGTGATGGATGCTGATGCCCTTGTCATCAGGACGAGGACCAAGTGCGGCCCTGAGCTCTTGGATGGAACCAAGGTCAAGTTCATCGCCACCGCTACTATCGGAACCGACCACATCGACCGGCCGTACTGCGACAGCAGAGGCATAATCGTCAGGAATGCAGCAGGATGCAATGCCGGAGGGGTCATGAATTATGTCTTTTCGGCACTCTATGGCGTTGCATCACGGCAGGGCATAAGCCTGGACGGATTGTCCCTCGGGATTGTCGGGGTCGGCAATGTGGGACGCAGGGTTGAAAGGATGGCCGGAACGCTCGGTTTCAAGGTCTTGAAGAACGACCCGCCCAGGATGAAAGTCGAAGGTGCTGATGGCTTCTGCCAGTTGGATGACCTTCTGGAGGAGGCAGACATCGTGACCATGCATGTCCCATTGGATGAGACTACGAGAGGGATGTGCGACAAAGGGTTCTTCTCGAAGATGAAACCGGGAGCGATATTCATAAATGCTTCCCGTGGAGAGGTCGTGGTCGACCAGGCACTGAAGGATGCGATTCCGAAGCTTGGCCCTGTCATACTCGACACTTGGAACAATGAACCGGACATCGACCTGGACCTTCTAGGCATGGTGGATATTGCGACTCCCCACATTGCCGGCTATTCCTACCAAGGGAAACAAAACGGCACAGCGGCTTCGGTCCGGGCCCTTGCCCGGTTCTTCGGATTCGAGGATCTGTATGAGTTCTTCCCCAAGACCGAACTGCTTGAGCTTGAGTCCATCAAACTCGACCTTAAAGGAAAGAAGCAGGGCGAAGTCGCCTCCGTCCTGCAATACAATTATCCTATCTTCACGGATGACTTCATGCTCCGGATGGATCCGGGCAGTTTTGAGAAGCTCCGTTCCAATTACAAATACCGCAGGGAGTTCTACACCGATTGATCCAGCAGATCCTTCGGGTTAAGTTCGAGGAGCTGCATCTTGCGGAGGACCAGGGGCAGTTCCTTTTCGAGGAACTCCTTCCTGGAGCTTTCCAGCACCAGATCCTTGGCATCGGGAGTTATGAAATAACCTATGCCGCGTTTGTTGTAGATTACTCCTTCGGCGGTGAGTTTCTCGTAGGTACGCATCACTGTGTTGGGGTTGACTCCGATCGAGGCTCCATATTCCCTGACGGAAGGTATCCTGTCTTCGGGTTTCAGCTCACCTGAAAGTATCCGCTCGCAGATCGTGTCGCGGATCTGGAGGTATATGGCTTTGTTGGGATTGAATTCCATGGCAGGCAGATTAATGTTGGATGTTCTTTACCCTGAACCATGACCAGACGCCAAGGCCGATCACGACGATTGCGAATTCTATGCTTGACCACAGGCTCACCCAGAATTTGATGTTGCCGCTTTGCTCTGAGGCCCAAGCGCTTAACCGCTCTGACATGACGTCAACGTTGATTGTCGAGAAAAATATTCCGAGGAAGGCGGAGAGGACAAGCGAGAGCGCAAACAAGGCCAGGATTGTCTTTGCAACCTTGTTCTTCTTGAATATCAAGGCTCCCAGCAGGAAGATAGATACGACCTGCATGATGCTGCCGGCGAGGAACCAGAACCCGTTCCCGGCGAAACTGATGCTGTCGTCAGAAACATCGATGCCGGCAAGGTCATGGCTGTTCCATTCTGACAGGATTGATGAGCCGCAACTCTTGTCAATTAAGCAGATGACAGCATCGCTGAGCAGGTATGCGCAAAAGAATGCGGCTGGAATGATGACGAGGCAGGTGAGCATCATGGAGGTGAATTTCTCCAGTCTCGAGGCGGGCATCTGGATCCATGCCGAGCCCTTTGCCTTGTCCGTGACAAAGCCGTAGGTCCTGGATGGGAAGAACATCAGGAAGATGAGTGACACTATGGTGAAGACGCTCACTCTTGAGGCCAGTCCCGGGCTTGCGCCGGAAAAGTCTGACGCATTGAAGGAAAATCCGTGCCCTACGAGTGCGAAGAACATGACCGTTACGTACATTATGACCGGGATGAGCGCATAGGTCAGGAGAAAAATCCTCTGTTCCTTCCAGACTGACTTCAGGTCATATCCAAGGTACTTGCCGAATCTCTTGAAATTGAATGTGTTGTTCATGACTGTCCCTCCTTGTCTATTTGTTGAACATTTCCTTTATCAAGGTCTTGTGCGCATGAGCCGTGTTGAACAGAGCCTCGATGTTGACCTTGCTTTCCTCGCCATCGACGTTGGGAAGTACCTGGAGGAAGCCGCCAGGAAGCGGTTCGCTGAACAAGGCGCCCTCACGATAGGTCGTCCCGTAGTCGAAGTACAGTTTTTCGGAGATCTCTTCAATCGATGCATTCAGGAGCACGTCCTGCCTGTCCAGGATTATGACAGGGTCGATGATGTTTTCGAGGTCACGGACCTGATGCGTCGAGATGATGATGGTGCTGTCTTCCGGTGTGTACTTCATGATGGCCGTCCTGAACTGTGACTTGGACGGAATGTCAAGTCCGTTGGTGGGTTCGTCCATGAAAAGATACTTGCTTCCGGTCGCGAGCGCGAATGAGATGTAGGTTTTCTTAAGCTGGCCGGCAGACATCTGGTTCATCTTTTTCTCAAGGTCATTCTCGAATTCCTTCATGATGGCGATGAATCTGGCGTGGTCATACCCGGGCCAGAACCGTCCTTTCTCTTTTGCGAAAGTCTCGGCTTTCATCGGGACCGGAGCCACTTCATCAGGGATGTAGTACTGTCTGGACAGCAGGGAAGGGGTCCTGTCGAAAGGATTTTCACCATCGGTGAGGATGCTCCCTTCCTGTGGCTTTTTCAAGCCGCAGAGCAGGGTGAGCAGTGTCGTCTTGCCGACACCGTTCTCCCCAAGAAGGCCGTAGATGCGGCCTTCTTCGAGATCTGTGGATATGCTTTTCAGGACAGGAACCTTACCGTAGCTGAAAGCGAGGTTGCGTATTTCAATCATATATTTGAGTGTATTAGTTTAATAGTACACCGCAAAGATACTAATGAAATCTTATTATCCAAATTTTTTTTGATTTTTTTCTTCTCCATTCGCTGGGAGTGCAGCCGGTAGTTGACTTGAACTGATGCCGGAAATCCGACTTGTCTTTTATTCCTAAAGCAGTAGCAACCTTACAGACCGGCATAGAGGGATACTCCAAGAGCATATTCCTGGCTTCTTTCATCCGGAGTTCTTTCCTCCAGCTCAGGAATCTTTTCTTGAATTTCCTGGAACAGTAGCTTCTGAGTTCTTCGGCTATCAGCCCCATGTCTTCTTGGATGAGCTCGACGGATCCGTAGTCGAGGTGATGCTTTCCTTCCCGTACCCATTTGTCCAGGCGTTTCCTGACGGTGGCGGTTCTCATTGGTCTTCGATGGTTTTTCATAGTTTCAACTCTAATTAGGTGCATGTTTCTTCAAATATAGAAAAAAAGGATTATTTTTGTCCTTCGTAGATAAACGGACATGCTTAAAATAGACGATTACGCTTCATTCAGGAGAGTCGCGACTCCTTTTTATTACTACGACATCGATCTTTTCAACAGGACAGCCGACCGGGTCGCCGAGCTGTCCAGCAAGACCGGCATACATGTGCATTATTCCCTGAAGGCGAATTCTGACCGACGCCTGAACGACATCCTTAGCTCCAAGGGGATAGGTGCTGACTGCGTGAGCGGCGACGAGATCGATTTCGCTGTCAGCTGCGGCTATGAACCCAAGAATATCTTCTTTGCCGGGGTGGCCAAGTCCGACAAGGAAATATGCCAGGCTTTCCAAGTGGGGATAGGCGCCTTCGTCGTCGAGTCCCTGGAGGAGATCGGCATCGTGAGCGACATCGCCCGAAGGCTTGGCCGGAAGGCTCCCATGAGCCTTAGGATCAACCCTAACATCGATCCCCACACCCATCACTACATCACCACCGGCCTTTATGAAGACAAATTCGGCATCTCCGACAGGAGTTTCGACGAGGCTGTCGCCATGGTGAAGGACAACCCTTACATCGATTTCTACGGCTTGCAGTTCCACATCGGTTCCCAGATTCTTGAGGTCTCGGACATTATCAGGCTGGAATGCGAGAAGGTCAATAATATAGTACGCCGTTTCGAGGAGACGGGACTGGTAGTGAGTAACATAGACCTTGGCGGAGGCCTTGGGATCGACTATGATGCCCCTGACGAGCATCCGCTCCCGGATTTCGAGACATGGTTCAGGACCATCGACGAGCATCTTGAACGTCGTCCCGATCAGACGGTCCACATCGAACCCGGGCGTTCCCTGGTCGCCCAGTCAGGTTCGCTCATCACCGAGGTACTCTATGTCAAGAGGGGAGAGAACAAACGCTTCCTGATGGTCGACGCCGGTATGAACGACCTTATAAGGCCGGCTTTGTATGGAGCATATCACAAGATAGAGAACGTCACGGCCCATTATGAGGACAATGACTCGCGTGAAATCCGTGTCTATGACGTGGTAGGGCCAGTGTGTGAGTCCGCCGACTGTTTCGGGAAAGAGAGGACTCTGGCCAAGAGTCGCAGGGGAGACCGTATCGCCATCCGGAGCGCAGGCGCTTACGGACAGGTAATGGCCTCGAGGTACAACATGCGTCCGTTCGCTCCTTCAGTCTATTCGGACCGCCTTGCAGAAGCGCCTCGCCGCAAAGACTATTTCCTTAACGCCTGAAATTCCTCATTCTCTGGGCGAGATTCCCGGTCAGGGCTCCCTTCATCATCTTGCGGGTTGCCTCGAACTGCTTGAGGAGTTTGTTGACTTCGACCACGGTGGTTCCGCTGCCGTCGGCAATCCTCTTGCGCCGGCTTCCGTTGATGATCTCCGGGTTGTCCCTCTCGGCCGGGGTCATTGACATGATGATGGCTTCGATGCCCTTGAAGGCCTCGTCATTGTCGATGTCCACATCCTTTATCATCTTCCCGACGCCGGGAATCATTCCTGCCAGGTCTTTGATGTTGCCCATCTTCTTGACCTGCTGGATCTGGTTGTAGAAGTCCATCAGTCCGAACTTGTCCTTGGCCAGTTTCTTCCTGGTTTCACGGGCTTGTTTCTCATCGAACTGCTCCTGGGCTTTCTCGACCAGGGAGACCACGTCTCCCATGCCGAGGATCCTGTCTGCGATACGTTCCGGGTGGAAGACATCCATCGCCTCCATCTTCTCGCCGGATGAAATGAACTTTATCGGCTTGCCTGTCACGTATTTGATGGAAAGAGCTGCACCACCCCTGGTGTCGCCATCCATCTTGGTCAGCACCACACCATCGAAATCCAGCCTTTCATTGAAGACCTTTGCAGTCTCGACAGCGTCCTGACCGGTCATCGCATCCACGACGAACAATGATTCGGTGGGGTTGACGGCCTTGTGCAGGGCGGATATCTCGTCCATGAGTTCCTGGTCGACTGCAAGACGCCCGGCGGTGTCTATGATGACGACGGAATATCCATCCGACTTTGCCTTGGCGATTGCGCCCTTTGCGATTTTTATCGGATCCTTCTCTCCCTCCTCACTGTAGACCTCAATACCTATCTGTTCGCCGAGCACCTTCAACTGTTCGATGGCGGCAGGACGGAAGGTGTCGCAGGCTGCGAGCAGGACCTTCATCCCACGCTTGCTGCGGATGTTGTTGGCAAGCTTTGCAGAGAATGTGGTCTTTCCGGAACCGTTGAGGCCGGCAATGAGTACTATGCCAGGATTGCCTTTTACGTTGATGTCCATCGACTGGCTTCCCATGAACTGGGCAAGTTCGTCATGGACGATCTTCACCATCATCTGCTGGGGCTTAACTGCAGTGAGCACGTTCTGGCCCATCGCCTTGACCTTTACCCTGTCGCAGAATTCCTTGGCGACCTTGTAGCTGACATCGGCATCAAGCAGGGCACGGCGTATGTCCTTCAGTGTCTCGGCTACGTTTATTTCAGTAATACGGCCTTCGCCCTTCAGTATCTTGAAGGACCTCTCCAGCCGTTCTTGCAAGTTTTCGAACATTTACGGTAGATTTTTGGAAGTGCAAATATACTAATTGTACTTGAATTCCCGAAAACCATGATCACCGGGCAGGATGCAACGGCCTGTGCCTTGCTGCGATAAGCTGGCGCCTGTTCTCTTCCAGGGTTGGGAAATCGGCAGGCGGGACCGCCCAGTCTACGAACCTGGACCAAAGGTAGTCTACAGTTTGGGCCGAAGGGTGGACCATGTCGGGAGCGTAGAAACGGTAGTCGCGAAGTTCATCTAGGACTATCTCGTAAGCGGGGAAATAGTCTGTCCGGTCAGGGAACGATGCGAAGGTTTCTTCCAGTCCCAGGAGCAGGACTCCCTTGCTCAGCTGGTTCCCATGTGCGCCATCCTTGAAGTGGCGGATAGGGGAGACCGTGAATATGAATTCTTTTTCCGGGAACCGTGAGACCATGTTCTTGAGGAGGATGGATACTTCCTTGACTGAAAGGCGCTTGCGAAGGAATTCCTGGCTGTTCCTTTTCAGGCAGTTGGCTACGATTTCCCCGGTGCCGAGATGCTCGAAGCACCAGGCGGTGCCAAGGGTGATGACCACTTTAGAGGCTTTCTTCCAGAAAGAAGAGGCCTTTTCCAGCGATTCGTTTGCATCGGCAAGGAATTCTCCCTCTGTCGGGCGGGCGAAGGAAGTGTGATGGCTGAACGAGCAGACCAGTCCTGCTCCTGCACCCATTTCGACACAATCTTTCTCTGAAAAAGGTACGCCCGAAGCCAGCCTGGCAACCGAATTGCAAACGGAAACCGGGTTGTAGAGGGTTCCGAAGGGGTTGACACAGGCATCAAATCCAGCCTCGACCATCTTTTGTCCTATGTTGTCCGCAAAGCAGCTACCGAGGACCATGATGTTGTCTTCGAGAGAAATTCCGACCTTGCTCTTGCCTGCCTCCACAGGCGTTTGAAGTTTGAGTTCTTCCATGATGTGACGAAATTACGAAATATTCAGTAATTTTGTGTTCTGGTAAAGACATTCAACCTTCATGAAGTACAGAATCTCAGCATTGATTTTGACGTTGGCGGCCATCATGGCTGCCTGTTCTGGTCCCAAGGATGGGAATTATTCATTCAGCATCCTGACTACCAATGATGTCCATGGCACGTTCTTCGACTCTACCTATGTGGGTACCACGGTCAAGAAGTCACTTATCGCCGTCAAGCGTACTGTTGACAGCGTGAGGACTGTGATGGGTGAGGAAAATGTGATACTGATCGATGCCGGGGACATCCTGCAGGGGGACAATGCCGCCTACTATTTCAATTATGTGGACACTGTAACGCCCCATGTCTATCCCCGTATGGCGAAATACATGGGATATGATGCCGTCGTCCTGGGTAACCATGACATAGAGACAGGCCATGCCGTGTACGACAGGGTCGCAAGGGACATGAAAGCACAGGGTATTCCTTTCCTTGCCGGCAACGCGATCCGTAACGACAACGGCAAGCCGTATTTCCCAGTGTACACCATGATCAAACGTCACGGGGTCAGGATCGCTGTCCTCGGCTATGACAATGCCAACATTGCCGGATGGCTTTCCGAGCGCCTTTGGAGTGGGATGAAGTTTGAAAGCCTCATTCCTCTTGTCCAGGAGGACGTTTACAAGGTGGTAGCGAAGGAAAAACCTCACATCGTCGTGGTAGCCGTCCATTCTGCTACCGGAGAAGGGGATGGTTCACAGCTTGAGAGCCAGGGTCTTGACTTGATGAAAACCCTCCGCGGAGTGGATTTCCTGGTCTGTTCCCATGACCATAAGCCGAGGGTTATAGAAAGCGATACTCTCTGCCTGATCAATTCCGGAAGCCACTGCCGCTATGTGGGCGAAGGCAAGATCGACATCACGGTCAAGAAAGGCAAGGTGGTGAAGAAAGATGAAAATGCCCGCCTTCTGCTTGTCGACCGTTACCAGATAGACACCACCATGGAGCGTCTGTTCCATGACGACTACCTTGCAGTCCGGAAGTTCACTACCAAAGAAGTCGGCGAACTAAAGACGGACATGGCCACCAGGGATGCATTCACCGGCATGTGCCCTTACATCAACCTGGTCCACACCCTCTCCATTTCATGTTCTCCGGCACAGGTCTCATTCGCAGCTCCTCTGACTTACAATGGATTCGTTCCGGCCGGAACACTCATCTACCGCGACCTTTTCACTATCTATCCTTTCGAGAACCAGCTGTATGTGATAAAGATGACCGGAAAGGAGATAAAGGACTACCTCGAAGCATCTTACGACCGTTGGATCAACACCATTACATCTCCCAAGGACCATGTGCTGAAGATTGCAGCGAAGGATGATCCCCGTACTGGGCAGAAGGCCTGGTCATTCATAGAAAGGTCTTATAATTTCGATTCTGCCGGGGGCCTGTTCTATACCGTCGATGTCACCAAGCAAAGAGGGGAAAGGGTTGTCATTGAATCAATGCTCGGCGGACAGCCGCTTGAACCGGAAAAGACTTATTCCGTGGCGGTTACTTCCTACCGTGCAAGCGGAGGAGGCGGTCTCATGCAGGAGGCCGGGATAGATACTTCGAAGATAGAAGAGAGGATTGTGGAAACTTATCCAGAAATCCGGGATATACTCTACAGTTACCTAATGGACAATAATTCGATAGATCCAGAGGTGATCGGGGACCCTTCCCGGATAGGCCGGTGGAGTTTCGTTCCTGAAGCATTGGCAGTCCCTGCCATGGCTTCGGACATGGAACTCCTTTTCGGGCGGAAGTGAAAAACTTGTGGCTTAAGGCTTCGTGTTCTGGGTCATGCTCCTGTATTCGGCGGGAGTGCGCCCTGTCATGTGGCGGAAAGCCGTGAAGAAGTAGTCGTGGTTGTTGTAACCGACGTGGTAAGCTACTTCCTTGATGCTCATTGTCGTGTTGGTTAGCAGTTCCTTGGCTTTGCTCATCCTGACGAGGTTGATGAAGCGGGCGGGGGAGAATCCGGTGTATTCCTTGAACGTCTTCCTGAAGGAAGAGTAGCTGAGGCAGAGTTTCGAGGCGATCTCTTCAGGAGAGATGTTCATGTAGTTGTCCTGGATCATCACCTTTGCCTGCCCGATCTTGTTGGCTGTGTCAGACTCCTGGAACTGGGTGTTCCTGTCATAGAAATATGCCAGGCTGAGGAGGCGGTCGACGATTCCGGCAAGGATCTGCTGGAATCCGGACTCCTGTTCTATGGCAGCGGAAATGGCTGAATTGTAGAGCCCTACGATGTCCTCATGGATGTTGACGTTGAAGATAGGCTTGTCCTTGGAGAAGAACTCGTGTTTTACGATGTTGTCGATGAAACTGCCGTTGAAACCTATCCAGTACTCCTTCCATCCGGTCTGCTTGTCGGGATGGTAAGAGTGCCACTCTCCGGGGAACAGCAGGAACATGTTACCGCTCTCGATCGTAGTGGCCTTGCTCCTTCCGAGGGTCTCGCAGTAGAACTTGCCTCGGCCTTCGGTAATATAGAGGAGCTGGTACTCGTGCAGGACTCTGCCACTTTCGGGAGTGAATATGTACCTCGAAGGATGATTTCTGGGTGGATAATCAGAACCTGGGGCTATCAGCTGGTACCCCACGGAATTCACAGCAGTCCCCCAGAGGAGGTCTACAGGATTGACAGCCAAATATTTCAGATGGAGAGAGTCCATATTTTCACAATCCTACGTTTTTGTGCAAAGATATTAAAAAAATGTGTAATCAAAAATTCAAGTAGGAATATCAGAATCTGCAACCGTCTTCAGCGAAGAATTTGGTTAATTTGCATTGCAAAATTGTTATATATATATAATTTTTGGCGACACTAGACATAACCATTTATTTACCATTTACCGAAGGGCTTAATTGAGAATTAAGGCTATTCTTTTTTGTTATCTGTATTTATTAAAATTTGAGCTATTATTATTCACTAATTAATAACTGTATGAAAATACACGGTAAAAACCTATCAACAGCACTGCTTTCCGGTGTGAGGGCGGCTGCTGCGGTTGTTTGCCTCTTGTTCTGCGCAGGACTCGGGAACCCTTCCTGGGCCCAGGGCGGATCAAGGGAGATTACCGGTACGGTAGTCGATGAAAACAACCTTCCTATGCCAGGTGTTACAGTGATGGTGGATGGTACTACGAACGGTACGATGACTACCGAGAATGGTACCTTCGTCCTTCGTAACGTACCTGCCAATTCGACTCTCTTGATTTCCTGCATCGGTTACACGACGCAGAGGCTGGAGGTCGGTTCTCGAACCAATTTTTCTATCAAGCTTGTCCCTGACACGGAAATGCTTGAGGAAACGGTTGTCGTCGCTTTCGGTCAGCAGAAGAAAGCAACCGTAACCGGAGCTATCGCAACGGTCGGTTCCGCCGAACTGCGCAAGACTACGACGACCCGTCTGGACAACGCTCTTGCCGGTCGTGTCACCGGTCTTACCTCAATGCAGAGCGGTGGTGGACAGCCTGGTCGTGACGGTGCTACGATGTACCTTCGTGGTGCAGCTACCGTCAACGGTCAGAGCCCCCTCATCCTGGTTGATGGTGTCGAGCGTTCTGATGGTATCCGTACCCTTGACATGAATGAGGTTGAGAACATTTCCGTCCTCAAGGATGCTTCCGCAACCGGTCTGTATGGAGTCCGCGGTGCTAACGGTGTCATCCTCATCACCACCCGCCGTGGCCAGAAAGGCAAACCGAACCTCAGCATCACATTCGACGAGTCAATGTCCGCATTCACCACAGATCCTGAAAGGACTCATTCCTGGGAATACATGGCGTTGCGTAACGAGGCTCTCATGAATTCTGGCTCTCCTGCTGCTTACAGCGACGAGGTCATCGCCAAGTTCAAGAACCCTCTCTTCGGACTTACCGGAAACGAACCCAACTATGCCGAACTGAAGAAGATGCGCGAGTATCTCTACTGCGACAACGACTACTACCACATGATGTTCAAGAAGTTCTCCCCTCAGTCCCGTCTCAGCGCCAACCTGAGCGGTGGTACCGACAAGGTGAACTACTTCCTCAACATCGGTTACATCCATCAGGATGGTAACCTGAAGAACTTGTCGAAGAAGGAACTCGGCTACGACACCCAGTCCTACATGAACCGATTCAGCCTCCGTTCGAACCTTGATTTCCATCTTACCAAGGACTTCACCCTCTCGCTGAACCTGGCTTCATATTCGGAAGACATCAACATGCCTTGCGTAGGTGCCATGTACAGTGGCAATGATGAGAACTGGATGATGCGTGACCTTATCTACCAGGCCACCTGTATCACTCCTATCTCAGTAGGCCCTACCACCATCAGCGAGTTCGGTGTTGATGACGGTGCCGTCGTTACCCATTCCTGGATGGACCGTACCGCCTACGAGGTCATGAACTACCGTGGCTTCCGCAGGGACAACAAGAAGAACCTCAACTCGACGTTGAGCGCAACCTATGATCTCGGACGTTTGATCACCAAGGGTCTTTCGATCAGCGGTTCCGTTTCTTACGATACCTATAATATGGGCGTACTCGAAGGCTACAAGGCTACCCAGCTTTACCTGCCTGTCGTGGACTACACCAACGATACTCTCCAGTACGCAATCCATTCACAGAACCCCCAGCCGCTCGGACTCAGCTTCCCTCAGCGCTATTCCAACTACGTCATCTATGGCCAGGCCTCCATCAACTATGCTCGTAGGTTCGCCGACAAGCATGATGTTACCGCCATGGTTACAGGATACCGTCGTTATTGGGAAGGAAACGGAGGTGAGATACCCTACAACCTTATCGGTACCGCAGCCCGTCTGACCTACGGTTATGACGACCGCTATCTCGCAGAGGTCAACATGGGTTACAACGGAACCGAGCAGTTC
Organism: uncultured Bacteroidia bacterium; assembly: GCA_902795735.1. Classification (GTDB taxonomy): domain Bacteria; phylum Bacteroidota; class Bacteroidia; order Bacteroidales; family UBA932; genus Cryptobacteroides. Next base: position 5,185 of record CADBMD010000006.1, on the reverse strand, counting down.
GCTCCTGCCAACCGTTTCGGTTTCTTCCCTTCAGTATCCCTTGGTTGGATCGCTTCCAACGAAGCCTTCCTCAAGGATAACAAGGTCATCACCTGGTTGAAGTTCCGCTATTCCTACGGTATGGTAGGTAACGACTCACAGGGTGGCAACCGTTTCCTCTATCAGGACAACATCACTGTCGGTGGCAACACCGGTCAGGGTGGAACCGGCCTTGGAGGCAATACCATTTCCGAAGGCCTCCTTGGTAACAAGTCTTTGAAGTGGGAGCTTGCCAAGAAGCAGAACTACGCTGTTGAAATCGGTCTCTTCGAGGATTTCCGTATCAACTTCGATTACTTCACCGAGAATCGTGACCAGATCCTCATCAGCCGTAAGACCATCCCTACGTTCCAGGGTCTGCCCCTCGGCAACATCCCTAGGGTCAACATGGGTGTCGTCGAGAACCATGGTTTTGAGGTCGAACTCAAGTACAGCCATGACTTCAAGAACGGCTATGCGTTCAACATCAACGGCAACCTCGGCTTCAATGACAACAAGGTCATCGAATACGATGAGGTCCAGAGGGGTGAGGACTACGCTTACCGCTATCATACTGAAGGTTTCCGCCTCGGTCAGCAGTGGGGCTACCTCATCGACTGGGATTCTCCCGGCAAGGGCTACTTTACTTCACAGGAAGAGATCGATGAGTTCACCAAGCACACAAAGTATGGCTCCGGTGTCCCTCGTCCCGGCGACTTCGTCTACAAGGATGTTACCGGTGACGGTGTCATCGATGACAAGGATGTCTCTCCGATCGGTTATTCAGGTTCCATCCCTGGACTTACCTTCGGTCTGAGCATGGGCGCACAGCTCAAGAACTTTGATTTCAGCATCCTCTTCTCCGGTCTCGGTCGCTACTCCAAGTACTATTCTGGCCAGAACGTTGTCGAGTACATCTATCAGGGAACTTACTATGGCTATCACAAGAATGCCTGGACTCCCGAGCGCTGGCAGAATGGTGAGAAGATCACCTACCCTGCACTTTCTACCGGTGCAACAGTCAGCCATCGTGCCAATGACTTCTTCATCCAGAACAGGTCCTTCGTCCGTCTCAAGAACGTTGAGATCGGTTACAACCTGCCTTCCAAGCTCCTCAGCGGAGCAGGTGTCAAGAGCCTGAGGATCTATGCATCCGGACAGAACCTCTTCTACTTTACCAAGTGTCGTTTCGGCCAGCATCTCGATCCGGAAGTCAACGACCCGATCGGATACCCGATTACGAAGAACTTCTTGCTCGGTCTTAACATCAACTTCTAAAATCTGCTAGAAGAATATGAAAAAATCGATATACTTTATTGTCGTTGCCGCAGTTGCCCTTTGCTTGAGTGCAGTTTCCTGCAACAAGTACCTTGATCAGGCACCTGACGGTAAGATCACCCTGGAAGATGTCTGGGGCGACTATGACAAGACCATGTACTACCTCCACACCTGCTATGCCAACCTCCCTACGAAGTCGACACAGTACTTCTTCTGGACCAGGGGTCCGGTCAACTGGTGTGATGATTCCTGGGATGCAGACGACCTTGATGTTGACTGGGCTGCTTCCAGAAAACTCTACGATGGAAACGCTTCCGCATCCAGCCATCCCGTCTGGGACGTAGGAGGAACCGTAGAGAACTCTTACTGGACCAAGTATTTCTCCAGCATCCGTGCCTGTGCAATGTTCATCAAGTATGCTGACCCTGCAGTCGTAGGCTCAGAATATGACAGGTGGATTGCCGAGGCAAGACTTCTCCGTGCATACTACTATACTGAACTTCTTTCTTGGTTCGGTTGCGCTCTTCCTATCATCGATGAGCCTTACACTTACACCGATGACTTCTCTGAGGTCAAGAGGGCAAGCTATTATGAAGTTGTCCAGTTCATCATGAGCGAGTGCGACAAGGCTATCGGCTGCAGCACCCTTCCTTGGAGAATCACGACTTCCGGTGAGGCTCGCCGTATGTGCAAGGCACTTGCATGGGCTATCAAGTCCAGGATGATCCTCTTCGCAGCCAGTCCTCTTTACAATGAAGGCCAGAACTACTGGAACGAGGCCTACACTGTCACCAAGCAAGCCATGACTGAACTCGAGGCCAAGGGCTTCAAGCTCTATGACAAGCTCAATATCCCTGGAACATGGGGATCCGAGAATGCTCATCTTCCTAACGAGTACGCACAGATCTACAACGAGTACTTCAACAACTCCCAGGCTTGGAGCGAGTCTCCTGCCGACATGGAGACGATCTTCCAGCTCACCAACGGTGCCTGGGACCTTGCCAACGTTGACGGTATCGGTGCTATCTGCGGTTACAAGACCGGTACATGCCCTTCACAGGAACTAGTCGATGCTTACGAGACTATCGATGGCCAGCCCGTCCTGAATCTCGCCAAGCCTTACAACGACGAGCAGCATCTCAAGCCTAACTACAACACAGCTAATACTCTCTACGACCCTCAGAATCCTTATGCCAACCGTGATCCTAGGTTCTACGCCACCGTTTATTACAATGGTTCCAAGCGTTTCTGCACCTGGGGTACCGATGCTACAGCCAACTCATTCGAGAATGCAGGACAGGCTGCTGGTTGGCGTGGTTCCCGTACGATCGCTACCTGGGCACGCTGGGAGAAAGGTGGCGAGATCCATGAGCAGTGCGAAGGTATCATGGGATGGAATATCAATGGCAGGACCTTCACCCGTACAGGCTACTATGAGCGTAAATTCCTGCATCCTAACTCTGACCACCTTTCACTGACGCTGAGTGGAGCTGACCACAAGGATTATCGTTTCGCTGAGATCCTTCTCAACTTTGCTGAGGCTGCCCTTGAAAGCGGTCATGAGGACGAGGCCCGCCAGGCTACCAACCGTGTGCGTGCCCGTGTCGGAATGCCTGCTATCCCTTCAAGCGTTTCCGGAAACGACCTCCGTCTTAGGATCCGCAACGAGCGCCGTGTCGAGTTCGCACTCGAAGGCAACCGCTATTTCGACATCCGTCGTTGGACGAATCCTGACGGTGACCTTTCTGCAACCGACCATTGGGTAACAGCAGCCTACATCACTTGCCATGTTGATGCCAATAACAAGGTCACCGGCTACACCTATGACCGTCATGTCATCAAGGAGCGCCAGTGCTACACCAACAAGTACCTGAAGGTGGCCATACCGCTTTCCGAGGTCAACAACATGCTCGCCGTCACCGGTGAAAATTGGCAGAACCCCGGTTGGTAGTAGTCCGTCTAACCTAATTAATTGTATCAGAATATGATAAACAAGCATATAATCACAGCAGCAGCGCTTTTGCTCATGGGCACTTCCTTTGTGGCGAACGCGCAGTCTGAAATCGCTGTTTCGGGTACCGTAAAAGATGTTTACGGGAACCCCCTGCCAGGCGTGATCGTGTCTGCCAACGAAAAGGACTTGTACATGACGGACAAGAACGGCAACTATCTTGCTACCGCTCCAGGCGATGCAGAGTTGACCTTCACCCTCATGGGTTACAAGCAGCTGACCGCCAAGCCTTCATCCGATATGGAGGTCGTCCTTGAAGATGATGGCCATTTCCTGGCTGAAAAGATCAACTTGGGTTATGCCAAGGTGATGAGAGAGGATCTGTCGGATGCTGTCTCCACGGTTTCCGGTGAAAAGCTCGGCAAATCCCTCAACACTCGTCTCCAGCAGACGTTCGCAGGACGCCTGTCTGGCCTTACAACTATCGAGAGTACGTTTGAGCCTGCTAACGAGGAACTTTCCGGAATGTATGTCCGTGGCCTTTCCACTGTCCATGGAGGTACAGCTGGTATCGTTATCGACGGAGTCCTCTATGACAGCTACTCCCATGACATTCTCTATCGTATTTCTCCTGAAGAAGTCGAATCCATCACCCTCCTGAAGGACGGTGCTTCCCAGGCAATCTTCGGTGTCCGTGGAGCCAACGGCCTCCTTGTGATCAACACCAAGAGGGGAACTCCCGGCAAGCTCAAGGTTGGTGTCAATGTTTCTGAAACAGTCGAGCAGCCTGTCGATGTCATGCATCAGTTCGACTCTTACGAGTATGCAACCATGCGTAACCAGGCCGCATTCAACGATGGTAGGGGCAGGAATTTCTACTTCTCCGAGACTGCTCTTGATGCTTTCAAGAATGGATCTGACCCGGAGCATTATCCCAACACCAATTGGGCTGACATGCTTCTCCGCAAGGCTTCCAACTTGCAGAGAGTCGCCATCGATGCAACCGGTGGTGGTGAGAGGGTCCAGTATTTCACGACTATGAACCTGATCCATCAGGGTTCTTTCTGGAACACTGATTCCGACCGTTACAAGACCGACAACGAAAAGGTACGTCTTAACTTCCGTTCCAACATCGATGTCATGGTCAACAAGTGGATCGGTCTGTTCATGAACCTTGCCGGTTCTGTTGTCAAGGCTCACACTCCTAATGGCAATGTCAATTACAACAACACCATCTACCAGTACATGGCTTACATGCCTCCGACAGTTTATGGTGCTGTCACTCCTGAGATTCTCGACACTGACGGCGAGACCATCCTCCAGCCTGCAGGCGAGGTCATCTCTACCGTCAACATGGGCGACAGTCCTTACGGATTGCTCAACAGGAGCGGTTACTCCAACGCTACCAACACCAATATTTATGGCCAGGGCGGTCTCCAGTTCGACCTTGATTTCATTACTCCTGGTCTCTCTGCAAAGGCTAGCGTCGGTTACCTTTCTTATATCACTGCAACCATGACTACGACCCAGTCCTACAAGAGGGTCTATCGTGATGACGACTGGAGCAAGCTTACCTTCACTCAGCTCGGTTCTACTATCGACGGAACTCTTGGCTATGGCAAGGGAACTGCTCTCTATGGTTACATGTCTTACAAGGGAGAAGTTGGTTACAACCGCGACTTTGGCAAGCATCACGTGAATGCCAGTGCCTATGGAATGTACCAGAGCTTCATCGACCAGACCGGTAACTACGCAGCGACTTATGACTATCGCCGCATCTACACCGGTGTCGAGGCCCTTTACAACTACGACCATCGCTATGCTCTCCACCTGACGACAGGTTATTCCGCATCGGATTATTTCCCGACGAAGACCCGTTTCATCTGGACTCCTGGTATCAGCGCGGCATGGATCGCTTCCAATGAGTCTTTCATCAAG
>CADBMD010000005.1 GCA_902795735.1 uncultured Bacteroidia bacterium | reverse complement strand
GGATAAACTTTAAGGTAAGTTATTTTTTTATGTATTGCGCTCAAATGCGTAGAAATGCGATTGCAAGAAAACAAAAAACCGCCCCAAAAGGCGGTAAGGTAAGTATTACTGATTGATTTTCAGTAAGTTAGCGATTAGTATTCTTCTTCGTTAAAAAAGAAGTCTTCCTTGGTTGGATAGTCTGGCCAGATGTCTTCGATTGATTCGTAAATCTCGCCGTCATCTTCCAATTCTGTGAGGTTCTCGATCACTTCTTCCGGAGCACCGGAACGATTGGCGTAGTCAATCAATTCTTCCTTTGATGCCGGCCATGGAGCATCGTCCAGGCTGCTGGCAAGTTCAAGAGTCCAATACATATTCCCAAACAATTTAAATTAGGTACCCTATTTGCCGCAAAGATATGCAAAAAAACATAACTATAATTATTTTTTGGCTAATTTTGTAAGCAGACTTTTGCTTAACAATAACCATACCGGAAATGGCATACGAAAAGACCGAACAATACGACTCTAACACAACCGTACAGATAGCTGCCAGGGTAAAGGCAATCCTAGCCTTGCTGGGAGAGGATCCGAACCGCGAAGGCCTGCTCAAGACCCCGGAAAGAGTTGCCAAATCCCTTCAGTTCCTGACACAGGGATACGCCCAGAATGGGAAGGAAATCATACAGTCCGCAATTTTCGACGAGAAATACCAGCAGATGGTGCTCGTCAAGGACATTGAGATGTACTCTATGTGTGAGCATCACATGCTCCCTTTTATCGGCAAGTGCCATGTCGCCTACATCCCTGACGGCAAGATCACAGGGCTAAGCAAGATCGCACGCATAGTCGAGACTTTCGCCAGGAGGCTGCAAGTCCAGGAAAGGCTTACAGTGCAGATCAGGGACTGCCTCGTGGAGGCCCTGCATCCACTTGGCGTGGCGGTGGTGATAGAAGCCATGCACACCTGCATGTCCCTGAGGGGCGTGCAGAAGTCAAATGCCATCACGACGACCTCTGCCTTCTCAGGAATATTCCTAAGTTCGGCAAGGACAAGGAATGAATTCTTAAACCTTATCAAATAGACAATCATGCCAAACAGAATCATACTTACAGGAGACAGGCCCACAGGACGCCTGCACATCGGTCATTATGTAGGATCCCTGAGGAACAGGGTAGCAATCCAGAATGCAGGAGGCTACGACAAGATGTTCATATTCATTGCTGATGCCCAGGCGCTTACTGACAATTTCAACAATCCGGAGAAAGTCAGGCAGAACATCATCGAAGTTGCACTGGACTATCTGTCAGTAGGCCTCGACCCCGACAAGGTCACGCTATTCATCCAGAGCCAGATACCTCAGCTCACGGAACTGACGTTCTACTACATGAATCTGGTGACCGTAGCCCGGCTGCAGCGGAATCCAACCGTCAAGACTGAAATCGCGATGAGAGGTTTCAACGCCGAAGGCGAAGAACAGGCATTCGGCAGCGGACTGCCGGTCGGTTTCTTCTGCTATCCGATTTCACAGGCTGCAGACATTACCGCCTTCAAAGCCACAGAAGTTCCCGTCGGCGAGGACCAGAAACCTATGATCGAACAGACTGTGGAGATAGTCCGCAGTTTCAACAGGATCTACGGTGAGACCCTGGTCGAACCGAAAGCCGTCCTTCCCTCGAATGCTGCATGCCTGAGGCTCCCCGGCATCGATGGCAAAGCCAAGATGAGCAAATCGCTCGGCAACTGTATCTACCTTGCAGAGTCTGCCGATGAGATGCACAAGAAAGTCATGTCCATGTACACCGATCCGCTCCACATCAACGTCAGCGACCCCGGCCACATCGAAGGCAACACGGTTTTCACCTATCTTGATGCCTTCTGCCGCGATGAGCACTTCGGCCGTTACTGGCCTGATTACGCCAACCTGGACGAGCTGAAAGCACACTACCAGAAAGGCGGTCTGGGGGATGTCAAGTGCAAGAGGTTCCTCGAAAAGATCCTGAACGAGGAACTTGAGCCTATTCGCGCCCGCAGGAAGGAATATGAAAAGGACATTCCTTCCGTGTATGAGATCCTGAAGAAAGGCAGTGAAGTAGCCGAAGCCGCAGCACAAGCCACCCTAGACGAGGTCAAGAACGCCATGAAGATCGACTATTTCAACGACCGTTCCCTCATAGAAGAGCAAGCCAGAAGATTCAATCTTTAGAAAAATGAGAAAGGCCACGACAATCATCTTGATGCTGCTATGCTCGATTGCAGCAACTGCCCAGAGATTCGGTCCGGAAGAGTTCCATTTCCTGCCTCCGCCAATCCCCCGGGTCATGGTATTTGCCGGCGACACAGTAAGGCTCGAACGCAGCGACTTAAGGGAAAGGATGGACAGGGAGCTCATCGCGTTCACATATTCCCACACCAATTCCCTGCTGATGCTCAAACGTTCAGATCGTTATTTCAGCATGATCGAACCCATCCTACGGCTCAACGGCATTCCCGATGACCTGAAATACCTGATGGCGATCGAGAGCAACCTGAGCCCGAAGGCCCTTTCAACCGCAGGCGCCGCCGGACTCTGGCAGTTTACCAAAGTGACTGCCAGGGAATACGGGCTTGTGGTCGACAACGAGGTAGATGAGCGCTATAACATTGAAAAAGAAACAGTCGCGGCCTGCCAGTATTTAAAGAAATCATACGAAAGATACGGTGACTGGATGACCGTCGCCGCAAGTTACAATGGCGGGGCTGGCGGAATCTCAAGGAGACTTGCGGACCAGCATAAGAAAAGCGCCATGGATCTCTGGCTGGTCGAAGAGACTTCCCGCTACATGTTCAGGATCCTGGTCGCCAAGATGTTCTTTGAAAATCCGGCAGCTTTCGGATTCAAGGTAGACCAATTCGAGAAGTATCCCTACTACTCCCCAAAGAAGATTGTGGATGTCAATGGTCCCATCGAGAGTCTGGTAGATTTTGCCGAACAAAATGGATGCAGTTACATGCAGCTCAAGGAAGCGAATCTCTGGCTAAGGGACAGCAAACTCGTCAACAAGGCCGGGCACAGCTACAAGATCATCATTCCAGCAGACATCTAAATCACCCAGAGATATGAAAAAGACATTGACCTTCGTTTTCGTAATGGCGGCATTGCTCCTGAGCGGATGCGCCAGCATGAAGATCACTCCTGAAGAAAGAGCCCGCATTGCGGAGCAGGTACAGGAGAACATGGATAACAAGTCTTTCCGGATCGAAGTGACCCAGATGATCCCAGGCAGGGGCGCAGCGCGACATGTCGACAACTACTTCGTAACGATTGACGGCGACAACCTCATCTCACAGCTACCCTACTTCGGTTTCGCATGGACTGCTCCATACGGAGGTGGCAAAGGCTTGAATTTCGAGTCCAAAATCAGGGAATACATCGACAATTTCCCAAAACCGGACAGAAGGCAGGTCATCCTGACAACCGACAACGGAGAAGATGTCCTTGTGTACACTATCGTAGTGTTTACCAATGGCACCGCCTCGATAACCGTACGCTCGAGAAGCAAGGATTCCATCAGCTATAATGGCTTCATGGTCATGGAATAGCATGGTCAGAATGCCAGGATGGACCTGGCTGCATAGCCATTGTTCGAGCCCTCCCCTGTTTCTTTCAAGACATACTTGAAAACTATGTCCGTGGCATTCAGGTAAACTACTGCCGCAGTTCCGGAAGTTGCCTCGTCACATGCCCACAAGTACCAGTCCATCAACCCATTATACGGAAGATAGAAAGAAGTCGACACCATCCTGCCGGATGTTTCATACCGGTTGAGGATAGGATTGTTATAGGAATCGCTGTCGAAATACCGGCAAAATGCATCCAGATAGACTTGCCGCTCATTCGAGGACGGGAATTCCCATGAAAGCTGAGTCACAGTAGAACCTGATGTCGTCATCTTCAGGTCTTCGGGGTCTATCCCTGCAAGACCTGACAGGCAAAGATACCACTGGCCGACGCTTGGAAGGAACCAGCCGCTCGTACCGGCGGGCGCCTCAAAGGCAGCGATGTTGGGCGTCCCCTCATAGGCTGACACCCAGTCCTCCTTCCCATACCTCATCGCACAAGGAATAGCCGCCTTGGACCCGTTATTGACGAATCCTGGCATCCCATAATAGTTGCCCTGGGTGTAATTGTAAAGATATGTATCGTTCAGACCCCTGTTCGTCGTCAGTCCATCCAGGTTATCCATCATCTGCATCGGAGCAGAAATGGAGATAGACTCGAAGACGTTGTCGGTCTCCGGATAGTCAGGATGTTCATAAGCCTCTGTCTCAGGCGCCCACGGGGTTGGCCAGGCCGCATCCCTCAGTGCCATTGCATAACCATGGGTGTAGCCTTCTTCCCGGTCTGATTTGCTAGTGTAATTACTGAATATGACAGCTTGCGGCCATTTGTCCTCATAATAGACCAATGGTCCCCATGAGCCGTCGCTATAGACATAATCTCCGATGTTCGGGACTTCATTTTCAGAAGTCACCTTTTCTTTCCTCGCCACGACATACGACGCCTTGAACGACTTCCCGTTCAACTTGACATAACGACGGAAAGTCCTGGACCTGCCGCCATCAGCACATGTGACGAGGATGGATAGTTCGCCATGAAGTTTGCCGCGTGCAGGAACGACAAGATAGACATCAGCCTGGCCTGAAACCACTGGCACATCCATTCCAGTCATTTCATAGAAAGTCAGGTCATCACTCTCTGCCTCAACCCCTCCGGGACCGACCTTGTAGCGGGCACGGGAAGCAAACAGAGATGTCGATCCCCTTCCCTTCTCGGTTGTAAAAGAAAGGGTAAGCTTCTGTATGCTGCTGCCTGGCAGGCCCGAGAAGCACAGTTTGAGTACGCTTGTCTGGTGTTCGAACTGCAGATAGTCTTTCGAGCGCCCTTTCACGAACATCAACTCCCTCTGCGCTATGTCTTCAAAAGTCCCTTTCTGACCAGAAAGATCAACCGTACAGAGCATGGAGCCCTCACTGAGGGCTGTCGTTATCCTGGACGAGACATTCACACAATACAAATCTCCCGTCTCAAAAGCAATTGCGGCAGTTCCTGACTCCACTTCCCCTGAAAATTTGCCGTTGCCAGGAGTTGACCGGAGATAAGCTATCTCAGGGGTACTGCCGTTGAAGAACAGGACGTTCAATTCTTCTCCCGGACTCCATGCCGTCCTGAGTCCGCTGACAGGATCCTCCGTCTCGGTTATCCTGGTAGCCCCTTCCACCCTTGCAGTAAGTTCTATCTTGCATGGTCCATCTTTCAAGGTTGCAGGATCGTCAAGTTCTACTTTGTCACAAGACACTGCAGCAAGCGCCAGCAGGACGCACAATGATTCAAGAATTCTCTTCATAAGGACAAACTTTCTCAAATAAAGATTTTATTATTTAGTCATCATCAGTCCAAGCTCCTTCGTCATCGAACTGACCTTCATCATAGGTATGGCCCCCGGGTGCCCCTGAAATAGTCATTATAGGCTCCTGGCAAAGGTACTGTACAGACATGACCGGTACCTGATAATTTTGTTTATTGTCCATCAATCTGGAAATTAAAGGATTCTATTGCTTGCAAATATCTCTTAAAAAAAACATCTGGAAGAATCATTGATGTGTTAATATGTCAGCCACCTAACGTAAGTTTGTCCCCATCTCAGAAAAAAAGTACTAACCCCTTAAATGATGGCCTCTAAACACTTTTTTTTGTATTTTTGTGTTACCAAACTTAATATGTTTGAAACGTGTTATCATGACATTTCTCACCCATCTCAGACTCAATGCGCTCATCGGTGCATGCCTCCTTTCCCTGGTTTCCTGCAAATCCAACAGCTTGGACATTACGAAGGCTGAAGACAAAGACCAAAGTTCACATATCGAAAAAAGGGTCAGCAACCTGGCCATGAACAACCCACGGGAGGCGATTGCCATAATCGACAGTGCAGAAGGGGCTGGCGCAGTCAGTGAGGCATGGGCGAACAAGCGGCGAGCCATGATTTACTTCAATCCTATCCAGGAAGACAGCAAGGTCATTGAATGCGCCAAGGATGTGCTCGAAAATCCCGAATACAAAGTGTCTGAGCAAGAAAAGATCCAGCTTCTCAGGCTCATGAGCAATAGTTATTATTTCCTTGGTGAATATGAATACAGCATCGCCAGGGCAATGCAAGGAGAAAGGATTGCCATCTCCATCGATTCGCTGGCAGCCCAGGGAGAGTTCAAGTTCATCATCGGCGAATGCATGCTTAAACTAGGACAGGTCAGTACGGGCTATGCAAACATGGAATTCGGCATCACCGCTCTATCAAAGGCTAAAGGTCAGGGTGCAAAGAGTACCCTGAGCCATCTCCTGGGAGAAGAGATGACTTTCATGATGGATGACGGACGGTTCGATGAAGCGATCTCTATCGGACATCGGAGAGAATCAATCCTTGAGGACCTGAGAGCCTCGAACGGAAATGACAATTACCTGGACCAGCAATTTGCCTATCTCTACGGCAAGATGGCATTCCTGTATGCCCATGCCGGCGACCTTGAAAAGGGACATTCATATGCCCGTAAATTCCATGGAACGGATTATTCCAGGGACAAGAACGGAAAACTCCGGATCATGGAATACCTTCTTGAAAGCGGACAGCCGCGGAAGGTCCTCGACCTGTTCCAAGGGACTGACTTCCCTGGCTCCGGAGACACCATCTCCAATGATGCGTGCTATTATCTCCGGATGAAGGCAAAAGCCTCCGATGCAATCGGTGACTATAAATCTGCCTATTCCCAGCTCGACCGTTCCTACGTCATCGCTGACAGCCTGGACAGGAGGCTGGACAAGGAGAACGCTCTCAAGGTCTTCACCATGACCAGGGCCCATGAAGAGGAGATCAAGGCAAAAGATGCGGAAACCAAAGAAGCGAGATACCTCATTTCCCTGATCCTGATCATCACATTGTGCATCATCATTGCATCTGCATTCCTTTACTACTATTACAGTACGAAAAGCCTGGTCGAGAAGAACCGTCTGATCACTTTGGGACGGTCCGACACGAAAGAATACATACGTCTCCTCCAGACCGCCCAGGCGAGGATAAATGAACTGACCCCCAAGGGTGAAGGCAAGTCTTCAGACAAAGACAGCTGGCAGTTGTTCCTGAGGCTGGAAGAAGTGATGGAGAAAGAGCACCTCTATCTCGACAAAGGAATAACCAGAGGTGATATCCTGGACATCCTGGGGATAGGGAAAAACCGGCTTGCCCAGATGTTCCAGGACATAGGAGGAGAGCTCAGTCTCCCTACTTACATCAATGGCAAAAGGCTTAATCACGCATTGGAGGTCATCTCGGAACATCCAGAGTACACAGTCAGCCAGATTGCCGAGGCATCGGGATTCTCAAACTCAAGAAACTTTCATCTTTTGTTCAAAAAGCGTTTCGGAATAACTCCGCTGCAGTACAGAAACGGGAAATAAAAGCCTCGGGTACTTTCTTTCCGCCCAAACAAGACAAATGAACGCCCGTAAAATTGGGCAGACATGAAGATAGTTTCTACCTTCGTGTCGCTAACCTATGTGTGACACAGTTCACAAAGAGACAAGTATTTCACAATTTTGCCCAGTCCGCCGCGCCTGTGAAGGCCCGGCGGATTTCATTTGACAAAGGGGTATCGCTATTCGGAAAGATAATTCAGGAGAAGGTCCCTGACTCGGTCTGATATTTTCTTGTGGACATCTGTAACATTCTCAAGCATCTCAGCAAGATTCTTGTACTTGATCAGTTCCCTGACATCATCCACATTGTTGAAGATGTAGCCGATATAGTCCTCATAGTCTTCATCGGCAGCATGTTCAAGTTCAGTCACTCTTTCACAGCACAATGAAATGGATGTGATGTTTTTCTTTATTTCGGCCAGGAGGGGGATCATCTCCCTCAGGGCGAGAGACTGTGATTCTGCTATCCTTGCAAGATCTTCAAGCTGAGGATCGATGCGGGCCGGCTGATAGATAAGCACAGCCTTGGAAGTGTCTTTGACAGCGTCTATGCAATCATCGATTGCCATCGAAACGGACTGGAGGTCAAGCTTATTAATCTTCAGCATGATGCTCCCCGACAGCATTTCATGGAATTCGGTCAGAAGAGCATCCCCCTGGACCTCGCAGGCCTTGATTTCTTTCTCACCGCTCTTCCAGAAATCCTTGTCTTCGGAAGCGAACATCCTGGAAAGGAGAGATGTGCTTCTGCAAAGGAAATCAGTCTGACGGATCAGGATCGGCACGAATTCATGGCTCACGCGGCTGAAAACCATCTTAATTTTTTTGTATAGACGCATAAAAAACAGTAAAGCAAAAAAAATTTACACCTCGTAGAAGTCCAAATTTACAATCTATTTTGGTATTTATCGACCAAAAGGACAAAAAAAAGAAAAAAATTACAATTAAATTTTAGTACGCGTGGACTTACACATGGATTGAGGTAACTTTACGATGGCAATATCCGCCGTAGGTTCTATTGCATCCTTGCTTGAGGCATTCTGCCAATCACTAGAAAAAAACATCTGACTATTCTCATCCAACCTGCGGCGGTTATTCATTTCTCAAATCGCGATTTTTCCGGGAAATGCCTGTCAAAAGCGGCGACAACCGCATCCTTGTATTCGATGAACTCTTCGTCGGAAAGATTCACATCATTGATACACAAAAGTTTTACGGAAGGATGTAGGATATCCTTCACAATCTTTCCTGGACGGTGGACAGCAGGAGACAGATACTTGTTGGATAATCTACTGCCGGTGGTCTTGCCTTGATAGTAAAGATAGTCCAGGAACAGGTACTGGTTGAAGTTCTCTGTCGTGCGAAGCCTGGACACGACTTTGAAAATAGCCTCCTGGGAAAAAGCATAGACTCGTTCACTCTGGCTTTTCAACATTGGCGAGCAGGTGTGCTGGGGCCTTACGAAAGTCAGGCCTGGTTTCAATCCCAGGGCTTTCCTGGCTTGCCGGTCCGAATTCCGGACTCTTTTCTTGTATTTGCCGCCAGCCATGAGGTGATGCGAAAAGCCTATCACTGCCTTCCCGTCCTGGAAGAAATCCTCCTCTTCGCAGTCTGCGACAGGGAACATGTCATCGTTGAAGTAGAGGAACTTCTCGGAGAGGCCTGGAATCTTGTGAAGGAACATCTCGATGGAAGTGCTGTTGAAGGTCGGAAGGAACCGGGCGGGCATGATGTCAGAATGGAGGATGACATGGACCTCGTCACGGTCAATCCAGGAAGGCACCTGGCTTTCACCACTTACCAGGAGGAATACATTACTGACTGAAGGGATATGTTTCTCGATTCCCCTGAGGAGGTATTTGAGTGTCCCCCAGTCACGATACCTCTTAGCAAGGGCCTTGCCTCCGACAGCCGAGGCATATTCAGCCTGCCAGACAGGGTCCAGTCCATCTACGTATGTTATGACAGCATCCATATCATTTGATAAATGCTCCTTCGCTCATGGATTCTGATCGCCACCTCTTCAGGGATGGATAGCTTTTCAACAGAAGTGGAATATCCTTGATGGGAAGGATGGAAAACCATCTCAACGCCATCAGGCATTGACGCAACGGCTGCCATACGGCTTGCAACAGGAAGGATGAGTTAGGGTTGCTAAGCTGTACCTTTGAATACTGGCAATTCCTGCCTATCTTCCTCTCAACGGACATCTTTCGAGCCTGACGGTCGTGGACTGCCTTCGCTGATGGCAGGACCCCGACTCCAAATCCATGGTAACGGACCCTTTCACAATAATTGTTGTCTTCACCATAATGGGTGAAAGCAGGAGAGAAAAAACCGGTCTTCCTAAGGCAATCCGCTGAAATCATCCAATGTGCGGCCATTACGAAACGGACTGGCTGAACTCTCGGCACGGATATCATGGTGCCGTGATAATGCCTCTTGAAGCGTTTGTCTGGATTCTCCAGATCCGGCTTCATCTGTAAAGGACTCACCAATCCCCAGTGTCCTGAACCGAAGGCTTCAATAAGCTTTTCGAAAGTGTACGGCAGGACCCAGGCATCCTGGTTGAGCAGGTAGATAAAGTCGTAGCCTTCCATAAGGGCATATCGGAAGCCCAGGTCATTGGCACGGGCGAACCCAAGGTTTGATCCCGGCTGGACAAGGACAGCTTTTGGGAAATATTCGGAAACATATTCAGGAGTACCATCTTCTGAGCCATTGTCGCAGATGAACAGGTCGGCAGGCACTGTCGACGCCGCCACTGAAGAAAGGCAACGGTCGAGCCATTCCATGCCATTGTAGGTTACGACTATGACAAGCAGACGTTTCATGATCCGGATGTTTTTCTCAAGAATCCAGCAGTGTAGGATGTTCCTTCAGCCTCCATGTCCTCGGGCGTACCGGCAAAGACGACTTCGCCTCCCTTGTCGCCGGCATCCGGGCCAAAGTCGATGACCCAGTCGGCAGCCCTGATCACGTCCAGGTTGTGTTCCACTACGACGACGGTATGTCCCTTTGAAATCAGGACATCGAAAGCCTTAAGGAGTTTTTCCACATCGTAGAAATGAAGGCCGGTGGTAGGTTCATCGAAAAGGAAGAGTATCTTTTCCTTCCGGACCGAAGAAGATTCCTCGCTTAGCGACAGGAAATATGCAAGTTTGATCCTTTGACTTTCTCCACCGGAAAGAGTCGACGAACTCTGTCCCAGCTTGATGTAAGACAATCCCACGTCTACCAGCGGCTGAAGCCGCCTGGCAATCTGCTTCGGGAGCTCCCCGTCCTGGCTTCCGAAGAAATCTATGGCTTCTGCCACACTCATCCTGAGGATGTCATCGATGTTCTTGCCCTTGTAGCGTACCTCCAGGATATCAGGCTTGAACCTCTTTCCTCCACATGCCTCACAAACCATAGTAACATCGGCCATGAACTGCATGGGGATCTTGACGAAACCATCTCCCTGGCACTCAGGGCATCGTCCGCCTTCTTGATTGAAAGAGAAGAAAGACGGTGTGTAGCCGTTTATCTTGGCGTACTGCTGTTCGGAAAGGAGTTTGCGTATATCATCGTAGACCTTGAGATATGTCACGGCATTGGAGCGGGAACTCTTTCCGATGGGATTCTGGTCGACATATTCCACACGGCTGATCCTGTCAAGGTTGCCGGAAAGTTTCCTGAACACACCCGGAAGGTCGCCGGTCTGGTTGATCCTGCGATACAAGGCAGGATACAGGATGTCACCGACCAGGGATGATTTGCCGGATCCGCTGACACCTGAAACGACGGTAAGCACCCCGAGGGGAAACTTGACATCGATATCCTTAAGGTTATGCTCCATGGCGCCCTCGACTGTGATTGAATATGTCCACGGATGCTTTTCCCTTTGGTAACGCTTCCTTTTCCCGGTCAGATACTGTAAAGTCAGGGAATCTGCCAGTTCCGAAGGCGAAAAACGATCCTTTATCTTTCCTTGGAAAACTATCTTTCCCCCATCGACTCCGGCCTTCGGTCCCATGTCTATCAAGGTGTCTGCAGCCCTGATTATCTCTTCATCATGCTCGACGACCACTACCGTATTCCCTATATCCCTCAAACGCTCAAGTACGGAGATAAGCTTGTCAGTATCCCTCGGATGAAGGCCTATGCTCGGCTCGTCCAGGATGTACAACGATCCGACTAGAGAACTGCCGAGCGCAGTCACGAGATTGATTCTCTGGCTCTCCCCGCCGGAAAGAGTATTGCAGTTCCTGCTCAATGTAAGATAGGAGAGCCCTACGTCTACAATGTATTCAAGGCGCGACACTATTTCCTCGACGGCTTTCCTGGCAATAGAGTTCTCGTAGGGGGTGAGTTCAAGTTCCTTGAAGAAAGACAGCAGCTCTTCTATGTTCATGTCAAGGAGTTCTGCGATATTCTTCCCGCCTATCTTGACATAGAGCGCCTCGGGCCTCAACCTCGAGCCATGGCAGGCCGTACAAGTAGTCCTGCCGGAGAAACGGCTGAGCATGTACTTGTACTGGATCTTGTAGCGGTTTGCCTCAACCCATTTGAAGAATTCGTTTATCCCTATGATGGAGCCTTCATCGCCTTCGATACTGTGTCCGTTCCAGATAGTGTCCTTGACTTCCTTGGAAAGGTTGCAATAAGGTTCGAATATAGGAATATGGTAGCGTTCAGCCACTTCGATGAGATGGTCACGGAACCATCCCATCTTGTCGCCTCGCCAGCATGCTATAGCGCCTTCGTAGATGCTTTTGGTCTTGTCAGGGACGACAAGATCCTCGCTTATTCCGATGATCTTTCCAAGACCTCCACAGACTGGGCATGCCCCAAGAGGGCTGTTGAAAGAAAAGAGATATTCATCGGGGACCCTGAAAGTCATCCCATCCATTTCGAATCGGTTGGAGAACTCTTCGACCCCTCCATCTTTAACCAAGACAAGGACTCCGTTTCCCTCCCTGAAAGCCGTATCGATCGAAGAACGAAGCCTCGTCTGCAAGTCCTCCCACTCAGTCTGGGGCCAGGCTGTCCCATCTTCGGAATAAGGAAGACAATCCTTGAATATGGGAAGCTTCAGTCGGTCTATGAGGAGCCTCAACCCGGAAGGATACTCTCCCCTGTCTGCCATCTGCATGATTTCCTCTATCCGGATCACGCGTCCTTCGCCATAGAACCTTGAATAGCCCTCTTCCTTGAGACGTAGCATCAGCTCGACCTTGTCTTCACGTTTGTCCCAACCAAGGTCTGCAAGGATATACACTGAGGATGAGTCTCCCTTCAGGATACTGGCCATCACGTCGCCCTGGCTGTGGCACTTGACTTCTTTCCCGCTGACTGGAGAATATGTCCTGCCTATCCTTGCGAAAAGAATCCGAAGATAATCGTAAATCTCTGTCGTGGTGGCGACAGTAGAACGTGGATTCCGCGTGTTGACCTTCTGCTCTATCGCGATGGCAGGAGGTATGCCTTCTATTGATTCGACATCAGGCTTGCTCATCCTGCCGAGGAACTGGCGGGCATATGAGCTGAGGCTCTCGGCAAAACGTCTTTGGCCCTCAGCAAACAAAGTGTCGAAAGCCAGGGAGGACTTCCCGGAACCGGAGATACCGGTCACCACGACGAACTTCCCCCTGGGAATCTCTAACGTGATGTCCTTAAGGTTGTTTACCTTGGCTCTCTTTATGACGATGTTGCCCTCTTCCGGCATGTTATATCCGTTGGATTATGGCTTTGAACAAAGCTGTCATCTTCACTGCGGCGGCATCAGCCTGACGGACGATCTCTTCTCCGTCAGTGACATATTCAGTGTCATCATCTTCATGTGCGACATCGGTGATGACGGACATTCCAAACACAGGGATATCAGCATGCCGGGCGACGATCACTTCCGGAGTGGTCGACATGCCGACGGCGTCAGCTCCGACGATCCGCATGTATTTATATTCATGAGGTGTTTCGTAGGTAGGGCCGGTGCAACCGAAATAAACACCTTTCCTAAGTTCTATTCCCATCTCTTTGCCAACTTCTTCGGCAATCGCTATGAGACGAGGATCATAAGGTCTGGTCATATCCGGGAACCTAGGTCCGAACTCATCCATATTGGGGCCGATCAGCGGATTCGGAATCTGGTTGATGTGGTCAGTGATGATCATGAGGTCGCCGGTTTTGAATGACGTATTGACTCCACCGGCGGCATTGGACACGAACAGATACTCAATACCAAGGACCTTCATGACACGGATAGGTAGCACGACAGTGTCCATTTCGTACCCTTCATAATAATGGATACGCCCCTGCATCGCTATCACGGTCTTGCCTGAAAGCTTGCCAACGATGAAATTACCTTTATGGCCGATGGCTGTCGAGACCGGGAATCCGGGAATATCCTTATAAGGGATGACGACCTGTCCTTTGATCTCGTCACTCAAACGGCCCAGGCCGCTTCCAAGGACTATCCCGACCTTTGGTTCAAGGGCATTGGCGGCCAATATCGCCCTGATGTAATCTGCTGCGCTGTGGATTATATTCAATCTTGTATCCATGATTGCATTGATATTGATGGTGAAACAACACTACTTGAAGGATGCGACTGCTTTTGCCGCACATTTCTGGCAAAGGCGGGCGTCTTTTTTCGTTATGGAATATTCAGTGTCGAAAAGGAGGTAAGGGTTTCCCTTGACGCTCTTCCCGAGAACAGGCTTGACAAGAGAATCGAACCATGTGCAGGCAGCTATGTAACGGCCATGCTGGCGGCTCAGATGGTAGCCGTCACGGGTCAATTGATAGACTTTGGTGTCTGCAGGCACCTTCCCTTCATTGTTAAGCCGGGTCTCCCTCGCAAGTTTTATGGCAATCCCGGCAGGTATGACGACCGGGATATTGAATTCCTTGCTCACCCTGCTGACGCAGTCTACTATGGCTTCATGCATGGTTTCCTGGTCATTATTGTAAAGCTTGAAGGCTCCGTGGGTAGAATTAGATGAATATGCCCAGGTCATGTGCCAGGCTATCGTAGCCTTAGGGTTCAGAGCCTCTTTCCGGATAATAGAGATCAACTGGGGAGCCCACCTCTGGTAATTATCATAGGTTCCCGAGTGATTGGAGACTTCCTGGATGGTGATAATATCCCATGGCTCATCCTTGAGGCCGTCGAGTATGGTCGCATTCCTGCTGACTGTAACCCACTTGTTGTCGGTGGACTTATAATAAATATAGTTCCTGGTCTCCTCGGCATATTCCCGGCAATGCCTTTCGAGGGAACATCCTCCGATGTAGAGCCTGGCAACGATCACATTATGGATCCCTGCACCTTCGAGCAGGGAAGGCAGATACTCGGTACCGTCATCGGAGAAGCTGTTGCCTACTGCCAGTATGCGAAGGGTGTCCGGATTCTGTGGAAGCGGGAAATTCTCGAACCTGGTCTGGGCGGTCATAACGGAAACAGCCCAAAAAGCAATGAATATCAGTAAAAGACGTTTCATCGTGTAGCAAATGTAGAATTTCACAAATATACGAAAAAGTTGTTATGAATACATTCCCAGCAATCTTCCGACAAGACATTTTGTCAGAGTTAAGTGCCAAATAGTCAGCATGTTATGACAAAATGTCCACTTTAACGGCCGTTTTGGCATTGGTACGGGAATTGACTTTAAGAAAGATGTCCGCCCGAAAGGACGGGGTTGATGATAAAAGAAGAAATTAAAAATTATAGGAGGTTTTAATTATGTTACCTGTTTCAAGAAGATACAACCAGAACTGGTTGCCCAGCATTTTCAATGATTTCTTTGACAACAACTGGATCGAAAGGACAAGCGCGACCGCACCGGCAATCAATGTCTTAGAAAACGAACACGGGTACGAGCTTGAGCTTGCAGCTCCCGGAATGACCAGGAATGATTTCAAAGTCAGCCTCGATGAAGAGGGTGATCTCGTGATCAACATGGAAAAGAAGGAAGAGGAGAAGGACGAAAAGAAACGCGGTCGTTATCTTAGGCGCGAGTTCTCCTACGCAAAGTTCCAGCAGACTATGCTGCTGCCTGATGACGCTGACAAAGAGAAGATTAGCGCTACGGTAGAGAACGGTGTCCTGCTTGTCACCATACCGAAGGTTGAGCCCAAGGTTGTGCCTCAGGCAAAGAAAATCATCGAAATTAAATAAAAAAAATTTGCACACACGTCAAATTTGACTATCTTTGCATCCGCGTTCCTTTGGAGCGCGGATGTTTTCAAGTTTGGTGCGGTAGTTCAGCTTGGTTAGAATGCCGGCCTGTCACGCCGGAGGTCGAGGGTTCGAGCCCCTTCCGCACCGC
>CADBMD010000004.1 GCA_902795735.1 uncultured Bacteroidia bacterium | reverse complement strand
GGCCATCGGGGATCCGGTCACATAAGTTCTCTCCTTTGGCAAGCCACATTCAGCCAGATAGCGGCGGGCATGCTCTGAATATGCCATATTTACATCGCTTATGATGTCCACGATGCGGCGGTTGGTCTCTTCCGGGAGGCATTCATCCTTGCAGCGGTTGCCGGCCTCCATGTGGAAGATAGGAATATGCAGACGCTTTGCTCCTATGACGCTAAGGCAGCTATTTGTATCGCCCAAAACGAGGACCGCGTCAGGCTTGACCTCAACCATTAACTGGTAACTCTTGGCTATGATGTTGCCCATGGTTTCACCCAGGTCCTTCCCTACAGCGTCCATGTACACATCAGGGTCAGCAAGTTGGAGGTCCTTGAAGAACACTCCGTTAAGGTTATAGTCGTAGTTCTGCCCTGTGTGTGCCAGCAACGTATCGAAGAACTGCCTGCACTTGTTGATCACCGCCGCCAGCCGGATTATCTCCGGTCTCGTACCCACGATGATTAGAAGCTTGAGTTTGCCGTTACCTGCAAAGTGTAGTTTCGAAAAAAAATCCTTAGCCATGAATAATAATCAAAATGTTTTTTATATTTGTACTAGCAAGTTTTGGTCGTGGAATCGGCCTATTCTAATCAAATAAGAGCATTGTCTTCCGTCAGGAAGCGATGCTCTTTCTTTTAGAAGAAACGAAGATGTACCGGGTTGTTAATGAGAGTGGCCCCAACCGTATTAAACTTGCAAAATGATTAGAATAGACCAACTCATCATTCACTTCACTGTACAAGGTACATGTGCAAGAACTGTTTTTGTACGATCCTACTGGAGAGTCCAAAACGGTAAAAAAGTGTTTGTAAAATCTTATTGGAGAAGGCATTAGCCTGATACTATAAGGATTCGTAACCACAGTTTGCTATACCTGCATCTTCGGAGGAACTTCGGTTCCGGAGAGCTGCCAAATGGCAGCTCTCTTTTCTGTTATACTTCTTCGAAGAATGTGTCAGGCTTGTCGGGGTTGAAGACCTCATTGCAGTACATGACTGTCACTAGGTCTTCAGTGTTGGAGAGGTTGATGATGTTGTGAGTGTAGCCGGGGAGCATGTGGACAGCTTCAATCCTGTCACCGCTGACTTCCCATTCGAGCACCTCACAATCAGGGTCATTAAGGTTCCTTTGCTGGATCAAGCCATGGCCTTTCACAACGATAAACTGTTCAAACTTTGTGTTGTGCCAGTGCTGGCCTTTGGTAATGCCAGGCTTAGAGATGTTAATGCTGACCTGACCACAGTCTATGGTATGCACCAACTCAGTAAAACTTCCGCGATTGTCAACGTTCATCTTTAGCGGGAATGCGACCTTTTCTTTAGGAAGATAGCTAAGATATGTGCTGTATAGTTTCTTGGCGAATGAACCGTTAGGAATCTCAGGGATAGTCAGTGTCCTTGGCTGTTCGGCAAACTGGTTGAGTAAGCCAACAATCTCTCCAAGGGTGGCTTTGTGGGTGATCGGGACGTAGCAGTAACGGCCTTCAGATTCCTCGCTATCGCTCGGAATGACAGTAAGGCCATCGAACTCGCATCGATGCTCCTCGCCTTTAAGTGCTTTGATCATCTCATCAACCAAGTCATCGATATAGAGAAGTTCTAGTTCGACACTGGGGTCATTGACGGTATATGGGAGATCATTTGCCACAGCATTGCAGAACGTTGCAACTGCAGAGTTATAGTTCGGACGGCACCATTTGCCGAACAGGTTGGGGAAACGATAAACAAGCACCTTAGCTCCAGTTTCAGCACCATATTGCAAGAACAGGTCTTCGCCGGCCTTTTTGCTACGCCCATATTCAGAATTGCCGAAACGACCTGTAAGGCTCGCCTGCTGGCTGCTGCTTAGCATCACAGGGCAGCGGTTTCCATACTTCTTAAGGATGTCCAGAAGAGCGCTGGCAAAACCGAAGTTGCCTTTCATGAATTCCTCCTGGTTCTGCGGCCGGTTGACTCCTGCAAGATTGAATACGAAGTCTGCTTCTTTGCAGGCTTGCTCCAGTTCTTCCCGAGTAGAATCGAGGTCATATTCATAAACCTCCTCTATTGTCATACTGAGCGGCAGCGAAGCATCTTTGCCTCCAAGACCATAGTTCCTGGCTTTACCGTCACGGATATTCTTTAGTTGTGCGCAAAGATTCTTTCCGACGAAACCTTTGGCGCCTGTTACTAGAATCTTCATTTCATTCAGATTGACAAATGATAATCCAGATTGACAAGAACCTATTCAGAGCGGATGTCTTTGGCTTTAGTCCTTGGCTCTAAGCCGAGATCTTCACGAATGAATCGTAGCTTAAGCAGGAGTTCCTTCATACCTTCCACATCCAATCTACGGGTATTGTGGCTGTGATAGTCCTCTGTCTGGGAGATGGTGTCATCGCCTTCTGTGAAATACTTATCATAATTAAGGTCGCGGCTGTCGCAAGGGATACGGAAATAGTTGCCACAGTCCTCGCTCCTAAGCATCTCCTCACGTGTCACAAGCGTCTCGTACAGTTTCTCCCCGTGACGAGTACCTATTATCTTGACCTCAGATTCTCCATATTTTGGATCCACCCTAGAATATACTTCTTTTAAAGCTTGTGCAAGGGTGCTCAAGGTGGCAGCTGGAGCCTTCTGAACAAAAAGGTCACCATTATGGCCATGGGTGAATGCATACACCACCAGGTCAACAGCATCATCAAGAGTCATCATGAATCGAGTCATATTCGGATCGGTGATGGTGATAGGCTTGCCTTCCATCATCTGTTCTACCCAAAGAGGAATAACGCTACCGCGACTGGCCATCACGTTGCCATAACGAGTGCAGCAGATCGTAGTTTGAGCGTTCTCTCCCAATGCCCTGCCCTGAGCAATTGCGACCTTTTCCATCATTGCTTTGCTTATACCCATCGCATTGATAGGATAGGCTGCTTTGTCTGTACTTAGTACGACGACATTTTTGACGCCATGTGCAATTGCACTGAGAAGCACATTATTGGTTCCTTCTACGTTTGTCCTCACTGCTTCCATGGGGAAAAACTCG
Organism: uncultured Bacteroidia bacterium; assembly: GCA_902795735.1. Classification (GTDB taxonomy): domain Bacteria; phylum Bacteroidota; class Bacteroidia; order Bacteroidales; family UBA932; genus Cryptobacteroides. The sequence goes on along the minus strand of CADBMD010000004.1, from coordinate 7,117 downwards.
CAACTTGGCACTTGCTTAAGGGCCGCAGCACTGAACACATAATCAACTCCAGACATTGCAAAATCTACAGCTTCACGTTGGCGTACATTGCCGATGTAGAACTTCACTTTACCGAACACGTCTGGGCGCTGTGCCTGAAGGAAATGGCGCATGTCGTCCTGCTTCTTTTCGTCACGGCTAAATATTCGAATCTCCTTGATATCGCTGTCAAGGAAACGTCTCAGTACAGCATTTCCAAAACTTCCAGTGCCTCCGGTGATAAGTAGGGTCTTGTCTTTAAATACAGACATATTTATTGTTTTTGAGTGAAACTATCACTTATTATAAGAATCTTTCAATTCCGCCTTTATCTGTGTCGTACTGATGTCGGGGGTACGGGGGAGGTAGACGACTTCGGCGCCTTCTTCGGTCAGGAAGTCGAACTTGCCTTTCCAGTCGTCACCCATGACAAAGGTGTCGACGTGATAGGTGTGGATGTCTGTTCTCTTCTGCTCCCAGCAGGTTTCGGGAACGACGAGATCGACGTACCTTATAGCCTCGAGCATGGCCTTCCTTACCTCATAGGGGAAGAAGCATTTCTTCTGCTTCTCGTTCCAGTTGAATTCGTCGGTCGACAACACGACGATGAGGTAGTCTCCCAAGGCCTTGGCCCTCTTCAGGAGATTGATATGACCGTAATGCAGAAGGTCATAAGTTCCGTATGTAATAACTCTTTTCATGATGATGTTGTTTTATTCTTTCCGAACTCTCTTGACTGAGTGCTTGATCCAGTATAAAAGTCTTTCCTAGTCCCTTCTGAAAATATCCCTTGTATATACTTTCGCAGCCACGTCGGATAGGGCGGGGTCATAACGGTTCGCGATGATGGCGTCGGAGAGGCGCTTGAACTCGGCCAGGTCGTTGACAACCATGGAGCCGAAGAATGTGGTCCCGTCGGCAAGACTGGGCTCGAAGATGATGACCTTGGCACCTTTTGCCTTGATTCGCTTCATGATGCCCTGGATGGCACTGTTGCGGAAATTGTCCGAATCGCTTTTCATGGTAAGGCGATAGACTCCGACGACCACCTCCCTTTCACGGGCAGTGTCGTAAGGGCTGGACGCAGTGTAATAGCCGGCTTTCTCGAGGACCTGGTCCGCGATGAAATCCTTGCGGGTGCGGTTGCTTTCTACGATGGCCTGGATGAGGTTCTCTGGCACATCGCGGAAATTGGCCAGCAGCGGCTTGGTGTCCTTGGGAAGGCAGTAGCCGCCGTAGCCGAAGGAGGGGTTGTTGTAATGGGTGCCGATCCTCGGGTCGAGGCAGACTCCTTCGATAATGGACTTGGTGTCAAGTCCTTTCATTTCTGAATATGTGTCCAGTTCGTTGAAGTAGGAGACTCTCAGTGCGAGGTAGGTATTGGCGAAGAGCTTGACGGCTTCGGCCTCGGTGGTGCTCATGTAGAGGACGGGGACGTCGGACTTGAGGGCGGCTTCGCGAAGGAGGGTGGCGAAGGTGCGGGCTTCTGAAGAGAGTGGTTCTTCGCAGCCGACGATGATACGGCTGGGATAGAGGTTGTCGTAAAGAGCCTTGCTTTCGCGAAGGAACTCCGGAGAGAAGATGATTTTCGGGACCACGACCTTGAAGGTACCGTCAGAGAGACGTTCCCTATAGGAGAACTTCTCCCGAACGGACTTCGTGTAACCGACAGGCACGGTCGACTTTATCACCATGAGAGCCTCCGGATTGACCTCGAGGACAAGTTCGATCACTTCTTCGACATGGGAAGTGTCGAAGAAATTCTTCTTGGGATCATAGTTGGTCGGTGCGGCTATCACAACGATCTCGGCCTCTGAATAAGCCTTGCGACCGTCCAAGGTAGCCGTCAAGTCCAGGTCTTTCTCCGCCAGGTACTTCTCGATGTATTCATCCTGGATCGGAGAGATCCTCCGGTTGATTCTCTCCACCTTTTCGGGGATGACATCCACCGCCACCACATGGTTCTTCTGCGAAAGAAGTGTGGCGATGGACAATCCCACGTAACCGGTTCCTGCTACAGCTATATTCATAAAAAACTACTGATCGTCGTCTTCTCCATCCTCTTTCTTTCCGCCATAGCCGTAGCCATAGCCTTTACCATAGCCGTAGCCATATCCGCTCTTGTAGCCATACTTGTAGCCGTACTTGTAGCCATAGCGTCCGGCGCCTTCGGTACCATTGAGCAGCAGCGAGAGGTTGTTGTACTTATGCTCGGAGTAGTACTTGTCGATCTCAGGAAGCATGGACCTTTCGAGAAGGCCAGCCCTGATCACGAATATCGTCATGTCCGCAAGAGGGGCGATGATGTCCGGGTCGGTGACTATCTCCACAGGCGGACAGTCAAGGAATATGTAGTCATATTCATTCTTCATTTCCTTGAGCATCTCACCGAGAGCCGGTTCTGCCAGGAGTTCAGAGGGGTTCGGTGGCATGGTGCCGACCGGCATGACGTCGAGAGGATTCTCGCCGACATTGTGGACGACAAGGTGCTTCCAGTCGCTTTCACGGCCGCTCAGGAAGTCGGCGACTCCAGCCTTAGGCTGGCCGGCGAACACGCTGAGGGAGCGCTTGCGGAGGTCGAGGTCAACCACGATGACTTTCTTGTTCTTGATGGCAAGGGAAGTCGCCAGGTTGATCGAAGAGAAGGTCTTTCCGGATCCGACGTTCATTGATGTGAACATGATGACCTTGGAGCCTCCGTCTTTTCCTCTCATGAATTCAAGGTTCGTCCTTACCACTCGGAAAGCTTCGTTGATCATGTTCCTGCTGTGAGGCTTGACAACTATCTTCCTATCCTCGGGATCGTCGGTAATCTTGGTCTTGTTGAATAGACTTTTCTTCTGGACTAGGGTCGGAAGCTCGCCTAGGAAAGGTGAGCTGAGATTCTCAAGATCCTTGCGGCCTCGGACGGAAGTGTTTAGTGTTTCCTGGAGGTAAAGGATTGCGAAAGGAATAGCAAGACCGAAGAGGAGGGCCAGAAGAAGGATAAACTTCTTGTTTGGTGCAATAGGAATACTGCTGCCTCCGGGGGTGACGATGACTCTGGTAGTGTAGGCAGTGAATGCCTGTGAAAGTTCGTTCTCCTCACGTTTCTGTAGGAGGAAGAGGTACAAAGCCTCCTTGACTTTCTGCTGGCGTTCATCGGAAAGGAGCCGTCCGGCCTGGATAGGGGCGTTAGACACCCTGGCATTCGCTCGGCCTTGTGCGGCCTGGGATGATCGCATCTGGGTGTTCAGGGAGATGATGTAGTTGTCGATGGAGGACAGGATGGCCGAGCGGAGGGCGCCCAACTGGGCATCCATGTCAAGGACCAGGTAGTTCTCTTCTGAACTGTTCTCGGCCAGGCGGTTGCGCTGGAGCATCGTGGTGTTGAACTGGGCGATCTGGCTGTTGACAGTGGCGTCGCTCAAGCCTACGTTGGCAGGGATAAGGGAACCGGCTCCTGCATTGCGGATCTCAGTCTGGAGATGTCTGGCGATGGAGAGCTGGTTATTGAGTTCCATGATGTGCTTGCCAGCTTCCGCGGAAAGTTGCATTTCGAGGTTGGCGGCAGCTCCTACGTCAGGGACCATGTTCTCACTCTGGAACTTGGTGATGGACTTGTCCACGTTTCCGAGCTCCTCCTCAATCACGCGGAGACGCTCGGCAATGAACTCGTTTGTGCTTGTAGTGATCTGGTTCTTGTCCTTGATCCAGTTCTCGTTATAGACGTTTATGACCATCTGGAGAACTTCCTCTGCCCTGCGCCTGCTTACATCATTGATGGACAGGTCTATGACGGTGGTGTTTTTTCCGTTCAAAGTAGCGCTCAGCCTGTTTGAATATGACCGGGCGGTGGAAAGCAATCCACTCCTAGTCACATAGATGGGGAAGTCAAACACGATGTCTTTGGCGAACATCGTCCGTACCACACTGATGTCACCGACCGGAGTCTTGACAGTATCTCCATAATGGACGATGATCTTGTCTGAAACTGTCTTCTTTTCATTGAGGGTGAATGCTGAAAGGACCACGCTGGCAGAGTCCTCCGGGGTTACGGTCAGCGAAGCCTTGTCATTGTCAGCCAAGGAAAGGAACTGGACATTCATCGGAAGTCCACTCCCATAGAGCGACCAGTCATGCATGCGGCCGTCTATCTTGTAATTGACATTGAGATTCAGGTTCTTGACTACCTGGAGCATCAGATCCGGAGACTTGAAGTTGACAATCTCATTGTTCACATTGACCCTGGTCTGGCCGAAGCCCAGATCCGAGAAGGCTGCACTGACATCAGTTGCCACAGAACGGCCTTTGGAGTCTTCCTTGATGAGGACGGAAGCGCTGCGGGTATAGACCGGCGTAGTCCGCAGGATGTAGAACGCAGCCACTGCAAGGCAGATTGCCACAGCAATCGCAAACCAGTACCAATGCGAGATGCAAAGGTTCCAGATGTCCTTGATGCTCAGCGGTTCTTCCTTCGCCGGAGCATTTACGGGAATATTGTTTCGTGTGTCCATATTCAGTGCTTAGAGTTTGATTCTGTAACGAGACATCAGGGCGATGATGGAGGCGGCGAGGGATGCCATGGAAATCCATGTAGAGCTCTGCCTGAGGGTGTTGCCGTTGACCGTAGATTCCCTTATCCGCTTGTCTGAAGGAGTTACATAGATCATGTCGCCTTGCTGGATGTAGAAAGCCGGAGAAGAATAGACTTGAGCGGCGTCCAGCAGGTTAAGTTTGTAAACTTCGTCATTCAGGCCTGTATGACGGATCAAAGTCACATTCTCCCTCTTACCATCGATAGTCAAATCACCTGCAAGTCCCAAGGCATCAAAAATTGTGAACCTGTCACGGTCAATCTTATAACGGCCGGGACGCCCGACCTCTCCTATGACTGAGAATCCGAGGTTCATGAATTCTACAGTCACTACTGCTTCTTTAGTCTGCTTGCTGGCAATAATCTTCTCCTTGATAAAGTTCGCCGCCTCTTCTCTAGTCTTACCAGCCAAGTTGATCTTTCCAATCACAGGGAAGTCAATATTTCCGTCTGCATCCAATGTATATCCTGTGATATTATTTGCAGTGATAGAATTCCCAATATTTGACCCGACCCCTGAAGTCAGCGACTGAGTCTCTCCAATTCGATTTTGATAGTAGGGCACATTAAACATGGCCGTCACTTCCGGTACCCTTGTGTTGACAATGATTGAGACCTGGTCCATTGGTTTGAGCCTTATGGGAGTCACATTCTGAGCTTGTAGGACTGAATTGTTGTCCACGTCCTGAAAATAATTGATGTTCGTCGGTGTCGAACAACTCCAAAGCAGCACCGAAATAACAGCAGCTGCAATCAAACTAAACTTTACTTTCATTGTATTTTTAAATCAATATTATCAAATCAAAAACAATCGGATTATCCATAGCTATAACTCTCCCCTTCGAGCAGTTTCTTAAAACCGTCGAGCGCAGAAGAATCCGCCGGATTTGATGTTCCGGACAAGGATTTGCTCAAAACCCAGAGCCGAATCCCGGAGTCGGAATTATCCCAAAGGGATAAAACATGCGAATTTACTGATATTTTACGAGCATTCAAAAAAATAAGCCCGGTGAATGGGCTTCCCCATGCTCAATAGCGAGAAACCTTCAGGACGTGTTTAAGGTTCTTGATCTGGGAGATGACTTTGTCGAGCTCCATGTTTGACGGCACGGAGAGGCGCATTGTAATCTCATAAGTCCCGCCGCGGTTGTTTTCCAGGACATTGAAGGTACGCATTGATGCCTTGAAATTGCTCACGACTTCGGTAATCCGGCCTATAACCGATGGTTCTATTCCCGCGATGATCTTGAGGGAGCTTTGGAAACTACCGGTCGAAGGGGATTCTGCCCAGCGGACTTTCTGGATCCTGTAGGGGTAGGTGCTGATGAGCCTGGAGGCATTGGGACAGGAAATCCGATGGATCTTTATGCCGTCTGTCCTGGTAACGAAACCGAACACTTCATCGCCGAAAACCGGATGGCAGCATTTGGCCATCTTGTAGTCAAGGTTTTTCAGGTCCTTCGCATTAAGCACGAGAATATCATCCGAGACAGGACGGGATTCCCAATTCTCGGAACGCGATTCTATCCGTGATGCTTCGGCTTCCCTGGCGGCTTCAGCTGCCAATTGAGCAGCCTTTTCATGGTCGAGGATGAAATACTTTACATCGTTGACATCTATGACATAATCGGCGATGGCTGCATAGAAGGCATTCTGTGTATTGATCTTGAGCTTCTTAAGCAACTCGGCGACCATCTCGTCAGGCAACTCCAGCTTCCAGTTTTTCAGCCGCCGGCCGAGAAGTTCACGTCCCTGGGCAGCCTTCTTGAATTCTTCGGCATCGAGTTCGCGCTTGATCCTGCTCCTCGCCTTGGATGTGACCACGAAGCCTAACCAGTCCGGTGATGGCTTCTGGTTCTTTCCGGACATGATTTCGACTATGTCTCCGGTCTTGAGTTTTTCCTTGATGGAGACAGCTTTGCCATTCACGCGGCCGCCCACGCAGTGGACACCAAGGCCTGTGTGGATGTTGAAAGCGAAATCAAGTACAGTAGCTCCTGCGGAGAGGATACGCAATTCTCCAGTCGGAGTGAAGACGAATATGTCTTTGGAAGGTGGTTGCGGAAGGTCGTCCGGACTCCCCTCGCTCGGATGCTCAAGGGCATAGCGGACACTTGTCAGCCATTTGTCCAGATGTTCTTCATGCTTCACGCCTTTGTAGGCCCAGTGGGAGGCCTGTCCGTTCTCGGCCTCTTCATCCATCCTCTTGGTCCTGATCTGGACTTCAATGTACGCTCCCCTCTTGTTCTTTACGGTAATATGCAGGGATTCATAACCGTTGGGCTTGGGGTTGGTGATCCAGTCGCGGAGCCGCGTCGTGTCCTGTTCGTATTCCTTGGTGACATATGAGAACACTTTCCAGCAGAGATCTTTCTCGACCTTGGGATCTGGTTCGCAGTCAATGATGAACCGTATCGCAAACACATCGAATACTCCTTCGAAAGGCACCTTCTGCTTGCGCATCTTCATCCAGATTGAATATGCCGCCTTGGTCCTTACCTTTAGTTTGTACTTGATCCCTTC
>CADBMD010000003.1 GCA_902795735.1 uncultured Bacteroidia bacterium | reverse complement strand
CGTGTCAGGAATTTTTTCATCATGTAGGAGAAACGTATTCAAAAATCGGGCTCAGAGTTCCGTCCTTACCACACTTGTGATGCCATCAATCGAATTAAGCTTCCGGATCATCCTCTCCAGGGCGGACCTGTCGTGGACGCTCAGGTCGATGTAGCCTTCGAATATTCCTTCTTCAGTGCTGAGATAGACCTTCCTCATGTTGACGCCCATGACAAGGGAGATGTAGCGGGAAATCTCATTCAGAAGACCGACCCTGTCGATTCCCTTTATTGAAAGCCTGGCGGGGAAGATCTGCTGGTTGCCGTCTGAGCCCCAGGTGTGGGTGACCACCCAGTCGCCGTGCTTAGAAGCAATGCTGTCGGCGACGGGGCAGGATTTCTTGTGAAGCGTTATCGTTCCGTCAGGAGACTTTATCGCGACTACCGGATCGCCGGGGATGGGACTGCAGCACGAGGCGAACACTACGTTTCCTTTTTCTCCTTGCTGCTGAGCAGGATTCTCCCGCCTGCGGCTGAAGAACGAGAAATGACGTGACAGGGTCTTGCTTATGGAATTGCTGGAGGCCAGGATGTCTCCCAGGGATGCATCAGGCTTGATTATTCCCAGGCCTATGCGGAAATAGAGTTCCTCTGCATTCCTGCCAGGGATCCCATAATGCCTTGCGATGATGTCGGCGGAATCCTTGTCCATCCTGTAGCCGATGCTCTCGAGCTGCTCGCCCAGGGTTTTCTTCCCTGTCTCGGCAATGTCCTTCTTGTAGTCCTTGAAATAATCGATCACGGCGTTCTTGGCATGCCTCGTCTGGAGGAACTGCAGCCACTCCATCTTGGGCTGCTCGTTTTCCGCCGTGATGATCTCAACTTGGTCGCCGGTCTTTAGGACGTGGGAGAGCGGGACCAGCCTCATGTTGACCTTGGCAGCAATCGCCTTGTTGCCGATCTCTGTGTGGATGCTGTAGGCGAAGTCGAGGGCCGTGGCACCTTTGCTGATGCTCTTTTGCTCACCCTTGGGAGTGAACAGGATTATGTCGCTGCTGACCAGGTCGTTGTGGATGATGTCGAGGAGCTCAAGGGCGTTGACGTCTGGACTTACAAGGATTTCCTTGACTTTTGCCAGCCATTTGTCCATCTCGCTGTCATTCTCGCTGAGATAGCCTTCTTTCTTGTAAGCCCAATGAGCGGCGATTCCCTTTTCGGCGATGTCGTCCATCCTCTTAGAGCGGATCTGCACTTCAATCCATATACCCTTGTCGCTCATGAGGGTGCAGTGGAGCGCCTCGTAGCCGTTGCTCTTGGGATGCTTGACCCAGTCGCGGACCCTGTCGGGCTTGTACCTGTAGAGACCGGTTATGATCGAGAAGATATGGTAGCACTGGTCCCTCTCACTTTCCTTCCTGTCGGTTTCAGGAGTGAAGACGATCCTCAAGGCATAGAGGTCATAGACTTGTTCGAACGGGATGTTCTTGGTCTGCATCTTGTGCCAGATGGAATATGGAGTCTTGACCCTTTTCCTTATCTCGAAATTGAATCCGGCCTTTGACAAGGCATCCCTGATCGGAGTAATGAATTCATCGATCTCTTTTTCCTGTCCCATGATGTTCTTGTCCACAAGGGCAGAAATATCCTTGTAGGCATCCGGCTCCTTATACTTGAGCCAGATGTTCTCCATTTCGGATTTTATTTCGTACAGACCGAGCCTGTGGGCGAGGGGGATGAAGATGAACATCGTCTCGCTTAGGATCTTGTCCCGCTTGAATTCGGGCATGGAATCTATGGTCCTGCAATTGTGGAGGCGGTCGGCCAGCTTGATCAGCACTACGCGGACGTCGTCGTTCAAGGTCAGCAGGATCCTTTTGAAATTCTCGGCCTGCAAACTCTCGGAATAGACATCTTCAAGGCGTTTCGACCTGTCCTCGTTGTCGAGGACCACCTTGATCTTGGTCAGACCGTCCACAAGGCTGGCGATCTTGTCTCCGAACAGGTTACGTATGTCATCGACGGTGTAGTCGGTGTCTTCAACGACATCGTGCAGCAGGGCGGCGGCAATCGACTTGTAGCCGAGGCCGATGTTGCTGACAACGATCTTGGCAACTTCGATGGGGTGGATGATGTAAGGCCCGCCGGAGCGTCTGCGAACGTCCTTGTGGGCTTCGTTGGCGAAATCGAATGCCTTCTGTACTACGTCCAGTTCTTCCTGGTTGGCACAACGTTTCTGGGCCGCATCCTTGAGCTGGGCATAGCTCTCCCGGATCAGTTCGTAGTCCTGTTCTGTGAATCTGGATATACTCATACCTGGACTGTAGATTCTAAGTTTCTTCTGTTGTTTTCCTGCTCGGCTAGACTCTGGAAAGAGTAAGAGAACTGAGCGCCGTACAAGATGATCAGCCATCCGAACCTGAGCCACATCATGAACAGCGGCAGTGCTGCGACGGCTCCATAGACGGCATTTATGTTAGTGACGAGTACCTGGGTTTCGAGGAACAGGTACTGGAATATGGTAAAGGCGATTCCTGCCCAGAGCGCCCCCTTGAAGGCAAAGCGGTACTCGACGTTGGTGGCAGGGATGAACTTGTACATGGCGGACAAGGTCATCACGGCAATGGCACCGAATATGACCCATCCCAGGAAAGACTTGATCTTGTCCGTTACCCCCAGGCTGTTCGGGATAAGGTCAAGGACGTGGGAATAGACAACGGTCCCTGCAAAGAAGATGAGGACCACGAACGGGATCATGATCATGATCAATATGTCCATCCCATAGCTTTTCAACGTCTTCCTTTTCGGCTTCCTGACGTGCCAGACGTTGTTGAATACCTTTTCCACCCTGTTCATCATCCAGATCACAAGCCACACGAACGACAAGGCTGTGATGATGCCGAACAGGCCTGATTTCGAGGCATCTATGATGTTGGATGCGCTCTTCATCACGGTGTCGACGACCGTCTGGTTTATGTCCGCAGAATAAAGGGCATCCCTCAGAACATTCTCAAGTCCGAAACCGCTTGTTATGGCGAAACTGACGGCAACCAGGGGGACAGCGGCCAGGGTGCAGAAATAACTCAGGGCAACGGACTGAAGGCCGATCTTCTCGTCGGCGAAATTGTTCAGGGCATCGAGGATGACTTTTATGTCCCTGAAAATGCGGGCTTTAGCCTTGGAGAACTCATCCAGGTTGAACTGCCAGATGTCATGTCCGAGGAATTTCCTTATCCACCGGACAATGCTTTTAAGCTTCGTTATGAACCTTTCGAGTGCTCCCATCGATTAAAACAAAGTTGGTTCGGTTTCTGAAGCAGGGAAGCCATCGTTCCGGCTGTCGTTCCTGGATGGCAGCATCTGCATGAGTTCTTCTTCCGTGATGATTCGGACCCCAAGTTCTCCGGCCTTCTTGATTTTCTCGGGACCAGGTTTCGATCCTGCAAGTAGGTAGGATGTCTTGCCGCTCACTGAAGAACTGTTCTTGCCACCGTTCATTTCAATGAGTTTCTTCATCTCCTCCCTAGGGATGCTGAAATTCCCGGAGATTACGATCGTCTTTCCGGCAAGGGCGTCGGAAGCATCCGACCCGGCTTCCATGGAGAATTGCAGCCCGGCATGTCTCAGCCTGTCTATCAGTTCCTTATGCCTATCGTCCTGGAAATATTCACAGACACTCTTCGCTATCACGTCTCCCACATCCCTGATGGAGCGCAGCTCATCATAGGATGCGCTTGCGAGGGAATCAATGTCGCCGAAATGCTTGGCAAGCTCCTTTGCGGTGGTCTCTCCGACATAGCGGATGCCCAGGGCGAAAAGGACCCGGTCGAAGCCGACTGACCTGGATGCATCCAGGCTTTGCAGGAACCGCCTCGCGCTCTTTTCTTTCCATCCGCTCAGCATCAACAGCTTCTGAGTGTCGAGAGCGTAGAAATCGGCCGGGGTCTTTACAAGGCCCAGGTCGTACATCTGGTCGACAGTGGCTTCTCCTGCAAGCACGTTCATTGCCTTGCGGCCCAGGAAATGAAGGAGCTTGCCTTTGATCTGGGTAGGGCAGCCGTCCGAATTCGGGCAGAACCTCTTGGCCTCACCCTCTTCCTTGACAAGGGGTGTGCCGCAGTCAGGACAGACAGAAGGGAATACGGGTGCTACGGCATCTGCAGGCCTGCTCTTCAAGTCCACGTCGATGATCTTCGGGATGATCTCACCACCCTTTATGACCTTGACGGTGTCTCCGACCCTGATGTCCATCTGGGCGATGAAATCCTCGTTGTTCAGGGTGGCCCTCTTGACGACAGTGCCGGCAAGCTGGACGGGTTCAAGGTTGGCGACGGGGGTAACTGCACCTGTCCTTCCGACCTGGTAGTCGATCGAGAGCAACCTGGTCAGGGCTTCCTCGGCTTGGAACTTGAACGCAACGGCCCATCGCGGCGACTTGGCGGTGTAGCCCAGGGCGTTCTGCCATGCCAGTTCATTGATCTTTATCACAATTCCGTCGGTGGCGAACGGAAGATACTTTCTCTGCACGTCCCAATAGCGGATGTACTCTTCGATACCTTCAATCCCATCGACAACCCGTCTTTCGTCCGAGACAGGCAGGCCCCATGATGCGGCAGCATCCAAGGCTTCGCTATGAGTGTCGAAAGCAATGCTTTGGGCGGGAATATGGTACAAGGTGCACATCAATCCTCTCCTTCCGACTTCCTCGGGGTCGAGGAGCTTAAGAGAGCCTGAAGCCGCATTGCGGGGATTGGCGAACGGAGCCTCCTCGTTGTCGAGGCGTTCCTTGTTGAGCCTGTCGAAGGACTCGTAAGGCATCAGAATCTCCCCCCGGATCTCGAATTCCTCGGGCCAGCCTGTCCCAGAGAGGACGGCCGGGATGTTGGAAATCCTCAGCACATTCGCAGTCACATCGTCCCCAACCACACCGTCTCCACGGGTAAGCGCCCTGAAGAGACGGCCGTTCCTGTAAGTCAGGCAGATGGCAGTCCCGTCGAACTTGAGTTCACATGAATATGTGAAGCTGGCGTCTCCGAGTTCCTTCCCGGCCCTCCTTGCAAAATCTTCGATCTCTCCGATGTTGTAGGTGTTCCCGAGGGAGAGCATGGGATACCGGTGAGGGTACTGTGCGAAGCCTCGTTCAAGATCGCTGCCGACTCTCTGGGTAGGGGAGTCAGGGGTAAGGAGGTCAGGATAGGCATTCTCCAGGGATTCGAGTTCATGCATCAAGGCATCGAAGTCGAAATCACTCATGGTTGGAGCGTTTTCGACATAGTACTTGCGGCTGTTCTCCCAGAGGACCTTCCGCAGTTCTTCGATTCTTTCTCTGGCTTTCTCGTGATCCATTCGTTCAATGTGAGGATTAGAAATACAAATTTAACGAAAATTGACGATATTTTCCCGGAAATGGATTAAATTTGTGGGATGCAAAATCAGAATGAACTAACATCATAAAAAAATACCCGAAATGAAAGATTCTATCATCATCCTCTGTGGCGGCGGCCCCGCTCCCGGAATGAACACCGTGGTGTTCTCAGTGGCCAAGACATTCCTTACAAATGGTTTCAGGGTCATCGGACTCCATGGAGGCTATTCTGGCCTCTTCAACAAGAATCCTCGCATCGAAGACATCGATTTCTTCAAGGCGGATTCTTATTTCAACAGGGGAGGTTCTTATCTCCAGATGAGCCGTTTCAAGCCGACTGACGATGATTTCCAGAATAATTTCAATCTCTCCCTGTTCCAGGACAACAACATCAAGCTCCTGGTCACCGTAGGAGGAGATGACACTGCTTCCACAGCCAACAGGATCGCCAAGTTCCTTGAGGCCAAGAACTATCCTATCCGCAACATCCATGTTCCCAAGACCATCGACGATGACCTTCCTCTTCCGGACAATGCTCCGACCTTCGGTTTCAATTCAGCCAAGGACGAGGGTGCACACATCGCCCGTACGGTCTACGAGGATGCCCGCACTTCCGGCAACTGGCTGCTGATTTCCGCTATGGGCCGCAGCGCAGGCCATCTCGCTCTCGGAATCGGCGAGGCTACACATTGCCCCATGACCATCATCCCCGAGATGTTCAACAAGACTTCCATCTCCGTCGACAAGATCATCAAGCTCACCCTTTCAGCCATCCTGAAGAGGAAGATCCTCGGAATCCACTATGGTACCGTGGTAGTGGCTGAAGGTGTATTCCACGATCTTGATCCTGAGGACATCAAGGCAACGGGCGTTCACATGACTTATGACGAGCATGGTCATCCGGAGCTTGGCAAGATCAGCAAGGCAGTCCTGTTCAACGACATCATTGAGAAGGAGTTCAAGAAGGTCGGCATGAAGGTCAAGACCCGCCCTGTCGAGATCGGTTACGATGTCCGCTGCCAGGATCCTGTTGCGTACGACCTTTCCTACTGCACCGAACTGGCAATGGGCGTCTATGAGCTTTACACCAAGGGAGAGACCGGCTGCATGGTCTATGTCGATGTCTATGGAAATCCTGCACCTCTCTACCTCAAGGACTTGCAGAACGAGGAAGGCAAGATTCCTCCTCGCCGCGTGGACATCAACGGCGGAATCGCCCGTAATTATTACGAGCACATCTGCCACTACATCACTCCTGCCGATTACGAGGCTGCCAAGGCCTTTGTCCCGGATCCGGAAGTCTATGATTTCAAGAAGATCCTAAACTGGTAAGACAGTGTAGCTGAAAGCATCTATGGAGACGTCCCTTCCGGGCGTCTCTTTTTCATTCAGGCCCATGAAACTGAAGGCTTCCGGCGGGATGACGATTCTCATCCTGCACGCTTCTCCGGAGAAATTGCAGACAAACAGGAGTGCTCTCCCTTCGATGCATCTGAGGAAGGCGAAATGCTTGTCCGGATCGAAGCCCTCCGAAGAGAGGTTGCAATAATTCAAGTCAAATGTGCTCCCTTCGGACACTTCCGGAAGGGATGCCGTCTGGAGTGCCTTGCGATAGACGTCAAGTGTCCTTGATTCTGATTCAGTCAGACCTCGGCCGGTGTCGATATATTCCCTAAGCCTTCTGAGTGAGTCGACGCTCCACCAGTCGAAAATCGTTGTCCTTCCGTCCCGGCCGCTGAAGCCTTCGGCTTCCATGCCCATCTCTCCGATCTCTCCTCCGTTGTAGATCATGAAAGCCGAAGTGTTGAAGAGGAGGCTGGCGCATAAAGGCGCCGCGGCTTTCGATGGATCGCCGGCAAAAAAGCCGGAGGCGAAACGTTGTTCGTCATGATTCTCGAGGAAATTCAGCATCTTGGGCTGCAAGTCCCCGAGCATCTGCCAGTTCCATGTCAGCCCACGGGCCGTGCCTGACCCTTCCGTTACGGAGCGTAAGCAGTCGTAGAGCCCTGACTTGTCATAGAGGTAGTCGAAGCCGACCGTCTGGATGTAATGACGGTAGGAATCCTTGCCGTACACTTCGGCAACGAAGACGGTGCCTGGGTATTCCGACTTGATCCTGGCAATCAGCCATTGCATGAACTGCCATGGCACCATCTCAACCATGTCGCACCTGAATCCGTCCACTCCCTTGCTGCACCAGTACCTTACGGCGTCGAGCATCTTGTCCCAGGTGCCTGTGTGGAAATCACAGTAATTCAACCGGATGGTCTCGTACCAGTCGTTGATTCCCGGTGTTGGTGAAAAACAGTTCCCCGAAGCCTTTGCAGGATTCTCGTAATATGGAGACCCGCCTTGAGGGACAGGGCAGGGAAGTGTCAGGCTCTGGCCTGGATAATAATAGAAGTCGTTCCCGGGAGACCAGTGGATGGTGGGGTCGTCATTGTCTCCCAGCCACTTTACCGTACCTGCCGAACGGCCGGCCTTTCCGTAATCGCGTGAGACATGATTGGGAACGAAGTCTATCAAGACCTTGAGTCCAGCATCGTGGGTTCTCTTTAACAAAGACTCGAATTCAACCATTCTTTCGCTCGGATTGTCAGCGAGATACGGATTTACGTCAAAGTAGTCTGTTATTGCATAGGGCGAACCCGCCTTGCCTTTTACGACCTGAGGATTGGAGGCTGGGCAGCCCTCGAAGGTTTCAGTAGTTGCGTGGCGGATGACGCCCGTGAACCAGACATGGGTCACATGTAGGTCATCCCTGAGATATTCCAGGAACCGGGTGTCAATGCTGGAAAACTTGCCGCAGCCGTTCTGCCGGAGCGAGCCGCCGGGAATCTTCCCGTGCGTCTTCTCGTTCCCCCACAATCTCGGAAGGATCTGGTAGATTACAGTCTTTCCCATTTCAGCAGCCTATGACGGCCTTCCCTTTGTTCCTGTCAATGAATCCGGTGAGTCCGTCGATCTTGTAGATCCGGACGAACTCGCTGGAATGGACGCATTCCTTGGATGAGAGTGCTTCGAAGTCCACGAAACCGTTGCCGGCGTACTGGTCGACGGAAAGGTAGCCGACTCCGAGGGAAGTGATGTTCTGGAAGAAGTGGGTTCCCTGGCTGGGCTCGATGCGGAATCCGTCTATTCCATATTCAACTACTATCCTGGCAGCGGAGATGTCAGTCCAAGCAACCGGTACTCCGAGGGTGGGAATGGAGGACCCCCATCTTCCTGGGCCTGCAAGGATGTAGCTCTTTCCTTCTTTCACCATCCTGGTGTTGATTTCGGAGATCTCGGCTGCCATTTCCCCGGTACGCATCTTGTCGAAAGAATCCGGAGGAATGACGACAATGTAGTCGGACTCGTTGAACCAGCCGCTTCCCAGGGCATTGTCGCTTTTAATGAAATGCTCTTCAAGGGTTTTGCAGGCTTCTTCAATCGATGTGGTCTGGTAAGTCGAGCCGCTGGAGACCGGACGTACCTGCAGGAGCTCCAGGACGGCTTCCTGACCACGCGTTCCCTTGACGGGATCGAGGGCGAATTCAATCTCGACTTCTCCCATGAGTTCGTTCCTGCATATTCCCATTATGTCGGAAATGGCCTTGGCAAGAGGGAACCTGTCGTATTGGAATATTCCATCGAAAGAAACTATCCTCGGGCCCAGGGAGGTGACTCCAGGCTGCATCCTGTCGTCTGCAGCTATGTAGGTGGAGGCGACGAGTTCGGGATGGTCGAAGCTTTCGATTGCTTCGCTTACCGGGATCTTCCTCAGGTTTATTCCGTCATTCCTTGAAATCTTGAAGGCTCCGGGGCTGGTGTCAAGGACGAACATCTCGTTCTGAGTGTCGCGGAGCGCGAGTTTGGGAGAGGAGAGCTGGAGGATTTTCCTCGGCTGTTTAGGGTCGATCCTCAGGGTGCGCCCCCCGTCTACTACGGTCTTACCGAGCCCAAAGGCGACATTGACCACCCCGTCTTCGGCTTTTTCAGAGCCGATGGGGTAGGCATTCATCGACCGTGCGACGCCGGAAAGCATCGGATAGAAATCTCCGCCATGCTCAGAACCGCAGATGGTCTGGATGATGACAGCCATCTTTTCTTCACCCAGAAGGTTGCCGCTGGCTTGGATGTAGGCCCTGCTGCCTGCGAAATAGGTGGATGCATAGACACTCTTGATGGCCTTGGTAAGCTCCCTCAGCATCCGGTCCCTGTTTTCTACGAGGGGGCACATGTAAGTTGAATAAACCCCGGCGAAAGGATGATAGTTGCTGTCTTCCAGCTTGGAACTAGAACGGACGGCAACTGGGCGGTCGATCGTTGAGACGAAGGCCTTCAGCATCTTGACCAGGTCCGCTGGGAGGATGGACGCTACGAATTCCGAAAGGATTTCATCGTCCGAGAGTTCCGAGTCGATGACGTACTGGAGGCCATTGTCGAGGATGAACTTGTCGAACCACTCTGTGCTGACGACTATGCTTCTCGGAATGGTTACCTTCATTCCGGAATACTTGTCAGACAGTGAATATTTCTGTACAAGATGATTGAGGAAGGCAAGGCCCCTGGCTTTGCCGCCGAGCGAACCGTCCCCGATCCGTGCGAACCAGATGTAGTCTTGGTAGGACTCTTCATGGAATTCGGCTATGACACCCTGGCCTATCATCTGGTGGTACCTGTTTATCTGTTCCAGGAGGAAATTACGGAATTCCACGGCGTCTGTGTGATGTTCTGCCTTGAATGTCTCGGCCAGGTCGAACAGCCCCCGGGCATAAAGCCACTTGGAGAACATGTTCCGGGATGTGTTGCTGACAAGGATTTCGTCCGGGATGTCTCCGATGACCTTCTCAAGCTGGGTCAGGCTGGAAGCCCTTCCATATTCAGTCCCGGAGGAGTCTTTGAACACGAAGTCTCCGAATCCGAACTCTTCTTTCATGTAGTCTCCCAGCTGCATGAAAAGTGTCCTGGAGAACTTCTTTAGGAAACCTATTCCAAGTTCTTGAGCTACTTTCGAAATGCTTTCCTGAGATGATTGCAGCAGAACAGGCATCAAAGGGTCATAGGCCCTTATTTTCCTGACAAGGTCAAGGCCTGCATCGAGTTTCTCGCTCTTAGTGTTGTCGCCTCGGTGGATCACCATACCGACATCGGAGATGACACCCATGAGGTTTTCACGGTATTTTTCGAAATATGCCAGGGCGTCGTCATAGCAGGTGGCGAGAAGGATCTTCGGCCTTGAGCGTTTCCTGTATTTCTTCTGGTCGTCGTTCAGGAATTCGGTGAGGAATTCGCGGCTTTGCGTTATGAGCAGCTTGTAGAGTTCAGGCAGGTAGGTCGAATAGTATCTTACTGAGTCTTCTACGAGCAGGATAACCTTCACACCGACTTCGAAAACGTCGTTGTCGGCATTCGCTGAATCCTCGATCAGCTTGACGATGGCCAGGATAAGGTCGGCATTGCCCTGCCAGCTGAAAACGAAATCGATCCCCGACTGGTCATATTCAAAAATCCTCTGCCTTACGGCCTTGGAGTAGTGGATCAGCATGATGAACGGGATCTTGCTCCCTTCTTCCTTCAGCTTGGCGGCGAAGGAGAAGACATCTTTGTCCTGGTCGTTGTACATGCACATGATCATGTCGATTTCGGACTCGGATGCGAGCACGGCTCCTGCTTCAGAGGAAGAGTTCGCCCAGATGAATGTAGGGGGATTGCTCAGGTTCAGTTCACGGTACTCGCTTATGACCTGGCTCTCGATACGGCCGTCTTCCTCGAGAGTGAAAGCATCATAGTTGCTGCAGATCATCAGGATTTTCCTGATTCTGGACCGCATCAAAGATTCTTCGTTCATTTTTCCGTTATTTGAATGGTGCGACGTCGGAATTCTGCGATGGTTATCGCCGTTGCCACGGCTGCATTGAGGGATTCTGAACCTCTTTCATCTGGCGGGTACGGCGGTATGAAAAGCCTGTCGGACAAGCTCTCTTCAACTTCTCGCGATATTCCGTTGGCTTCGTTCCCGATTACTACCAGCGACCGCCCATTGTCTCCAATGCAAAGGTCTTTTGAATACATGTCCTCTCCGTCGAGGAAGGTACCGTAGGCATTCCCGCCTGAACTGATGACCGACTTGCAGAGAAGGGCTATGTCGGTGTAGTGGAAACGTACCCTGAATATGGCTCCCATAGTGGCCTGGACCACTTTCGGGTTGAAGACATCCACGGTGTCCGGTGATGCGAAGACGGCATCGATCCCGAACCAGTCCGCGATCCTGAGGATCGTGCCTAGGTTGCCTGGGTCCCTGATTCCGTCCAGGGCCAGGAAAAGCCCTTTCTCAGGAAGCGGGAACGACTCGATGTCTGCGATTTCGAGATTGCCGGGTTTCCTTATCACGGCAAGGGCGGGGGAGGGAGAAGCCAGCAGGCTCATTCTCTCCATTACGTTCATGCCTATCTCTTCAGCCTTGAAGCATTTTACTACTTCGAATGACGACCGCTCGGCTTCCTCGACCATCTTGGCCCCTTCGGCCACGAACATGCCGTGTTCGTCCCTGGCTTTCTTCCTTTCAAGGGACTTTACGAAGCGTATTTCATTGTTGGAAACGGTAGGACTCATAAATCTCTGCTCCATTGGTGAACAAATATATTAATATTCTTTCTATTTTTGTAGAATCATGATGCCAAAAACGTCCTACGCCATACTCTGTGC
Source organism: uncultured Bacteroidia bacterium (assembly GCA_902795735.1). Classification (GTDB taxonomy): domain Bacteria; phylum Bacteroidota; class Bacteroidia; order Bacteroidales; family UBA932; genus Cryptobacteroides. The sequence goes on along the minus strand of CADBMD010000003.1, from coordinate 7,090 downwards.
CCTTGTTGCTGCAGTCGCGCTGACCAGCTCGTGCAGTACGACACGTGTCCTCGAAGACGGACAGTACAGGTTGGCCAGGAACCGCGTCGAGATATCCAATGACCGTAAGTTCAATCCAAAGGAGGTTGAAAAGTACATCCAGCAGAAAGCCAATACCTATCTCCTTTTCGGATGGAACCCTTTCCTGAATGTCTACAACTGGTCCGGCAAGGATGCGGAGAAATTCTCCAACAAGCTTATCAGGAAGATCGGCGTAGCTCCGGTCGTTTATGAGCCGTCCCAGGTCGATGCTTCCATAGAGAACATAAAGAGGCATCTCGAGTACCTGGGCTATTATAATTCCGAAGTCGAGAGCGAAGTGAAGGTTGACAAGAGGAACGTCGATGTGACTTACACCGTCACTCTCGGAGACCGCTACAAGATCGGCAGGATTGATTTCTCAGTCCCTCCTGGCCAGTTTGAGGAAGACTTCTATGCCGACACCGCCAATATTTCGGTCAAGGTAGGGGATTACCTGTCTGAATCTTTGCTGGAGCAGGAAACCGAGCGGTCCGCCTCTTGGATGAGGCGCAACGGCTGGTTCGGTTTCACCAAGAATTACTATGCTTTCGAGGCTGACACCCTTGCGAAGAGGGATACCGCCGACCTGCAGATGATAGTCCGGGAATATACAAGGAACCAGACTCCCGACAATGCAAAGCCTTTCCGGAAATATTCTTTCGGGAACATCGACATTACATGGGACAGGGACTTGAAATTCAACGAACGTGTCCTCCGAGACATGAACACTATCATTCCCGGGGAGCCCTATGATGAACAGGAGGTGAACACGACCTATTCCAGGCTCTCTGCATTGAAACTCTTCAGCGGTGTCAACATCGCCCTCAATCCAAGAGACACTGCAGACATCGTCGATTGCGACATTTCCCTGACACGTTCCAGGATGCAGGGATTCAAAGTCAACCTCGAGGGGTCCACCAATTCCAATGGCCTGGTAGGCGTCTCGCCCCAGCTGACATATTACCACAAGAACATCTTCCATGGCGGTCAATGGCTGAACCTAGGATTCATGGGTAATTTCCAGTTCAAGTCCAATGACAGGAATATCCGTTCCGATGAGTTCGGTGTTTCCGGGAGCGTCAGTTTCCCGGAATTCCTGGGCCTGCCGAACACCCTTTTCACCGGTCCCAACATTCCTCGGACTGAGATAAACGCTTCCTACACCTATCAGGACAGGCCCGAGTACACCAGGAACATGATTTCCACGTCGTTCGGCTACACCGGCTCCTTGTCCAGGGGAAGGTTCTTCTATCACTTCTATCCGGTGCAGGCCAAGGTCGTGCGGCTTACTCATCTGGATCCTGGATTCTTCAACACTCTCTCAGGCAACCCATTCATGAGGGATGCCTATCAGAACCACTTTGACCTGGGTTCCAGCGTGATGGCCTACTATACCACATGTGCAGACCTGAATCCCAAGGTTTCCTATCAGTATATCAGGGTACAGGTTGATGCCTCGGGAAATGTAGTAAGCCTTTTCAACGGCTCCATGCGTACCGACAAGTACGGCACCAGGCTTATCTGGGGCACCCCGTATTCACAGTATCTTCGTTCGGAGGTGACTCTCGGCAAGACGATCGTTGCCGGAAAGAATTCCAATCACTCCATTGCGATGAGGGTGATGGCCGGATTGGGACATGCCTACGGCAATTCCGTGACTATGCCTTTCGAAAAACAGTTCTACAGCGGTGGAGCAAACAGCATGAGAGGCTGGCAGGCTCGTGCCCTCGGTCCGGGAAAGGCGAAGGCCGATTCTTCATTCGTAATTCCAAGCCAGACCGGTGACGTGAAGTTCGAAGCCAACCTTGAATACAGGTTCCCTATGTTCTGGAAATTCTTCGGAGCCATTTTCATGGACGTAGGCAATGTCTGGACCATGAATGAAACCGAAATGGAAGGGGAGAGCAGGTTCCATTTTTCAAATTTCTCCTCAAGCGTGGCTTCCAACTGGGGCCTTGGCCTGAGGGTGGATCTCAATTTCCTGATCCTGAGGCTGGATTTGGGCATCAAGGCTTACGACCCGTCGACCGACACGATCTACAGAGTCTCAGACTGGCTTGCCGGGAAGGATGCCTTTGCCTTGCATTTCGGCGTGGGATATCCTTTCTAATGCCTGATTTTCAATACGATAGGGAAGTGGTCGCTGATCTTGTCGACCCCGTAGCCTTCGACTATCATCTCATAGGATAGGGGAGTTACTCCTTTGATGAAAAAGTGGTCGATCGCCCCGTGGCTTTCCGGCTTGGTGAAATTGGCGAAGGTGTCTTCCTCCGGGATTCCGAGCAGTTCCCGTGCGGATTCCATCAAGAGTCCGGCTTTCTTGATGTTCGGGAGGAAGGTGTTCCAGTCCCCGCAGGCTACTGATTTCTGGGACAGTTGCCCGTTGACCTGGTCCACGGTTCTCTGGACGACTTTCTTTTCCCATCGGGAATGTACGTTGATGATCCTGATCCCGTCCACGAGGCAGGTTTCCCAGAAAATGCTGAACCTGTGCCCGGAGGCTTTCATGGATTTCCTTACGTAGATGGGATGGCTGACAGACATCCCAACCTGCTTGTAGACGTCGGGAACGTACCTTCCGGCAGGGGGGAGCAACTCCTGGAAACATATTATGTCGGGATCCACATCAGCTATCATCCTTTCCATGGCCTCCATCCTGTCCTTCCAATAAGTGCCCTGGGAGGAGTCTGTGTCCCTGGTCCACTCCCTGACGTTGAAAGACAGGATTGTCAGTTCCTGGGAGTTGGCAGGGGAGGCGGCCATAAGCAGCGTAAGGATGGATAACAGGAGCCTCATTTGAGTTTCAGAGCGCAGACGTTTTCGACATGCTGGGTGTGAGGGAACATGTCCACGGGTTGTACTGCGGCGATTTCGTATTTCTCACACAATATGGCGAGGTCCCTTGCCTGGGAGGCAGGGTTGCAGCTGACGTATACAATCCTTTCCGGAGCGGCATTCAGGATGACCTTCGCGACATCAGGATGGATGCCGGCCCTGGGCGGATCAAGGATGATCACGTCAGGACGTCCGTGCTCGGCAATAAATCCGTCGGTCAGCACATCCTTCATGTCGCCGGCGAAAAACTCGCAGTTTGAGATTCCGTTTGCTGCTGCGTTGGCCTTGGCATCCTCGATCGCTTCGGGAACATACTCGATTCCGATCACCTTGGCAGCCTTTTTTGAAACGAACTGGGCTATGGTTCCCGTGCCGGTGTAAAGGTCGTAGACGATTTCTTTGCCGGTGAGCTCAGAAAACTCCCTGGCGACAGAGTATAGTTTGAATGCCTGCCCTGAATTCGTCTGGTAGAAAGACTTTGCCCCGATCCTGAAGGTCAGGTCTTCCATGGTTTCCCGAATCGTAGGCTCACCTTTGTAGAGGATGCATTCCTGGTCTCCGATAGAATCGTTTAACTTACTGTTAATTACGTAGTAAAGTGATGTTATTTGAGGGAAAGCTTCAAAAATCGCATCGAGCATGGCTTCGCGTACATCGCGCATCTCGTAGAAGAAGCACATGATGACCATCAGGTCACCGGTGTCGGATGTCCTGATGAACATGTTGCGGATGAAACCTTCATTCGCGCGGATGTCGAAGAAATCGAGGCCGTGGCTGACTGCATATTCCTTACAGAAAAGCCTGATATCATTCGACGGGTCTTTCTGGAGATAGCACTGTTTAATGTCCAGGACTTTGTCAAAGAATTTGCCGACATGGAATCCAAGTCCGACGCGGTCTTCGGGCGGAACAGTGTCAGGATCCTCATCCCATCCGAACCATCTTTTCGATGAGAAGGTGAATTCCAGTTTGTTGCGGTAGTAGCGAGTCTTGTCTGAAGGAATGGTCGGGCGAATTTCTGGTACATTCAAATGACCAAGCCTTACCAGTTGATCTTCAACCTGTTTGCGCTTTGCTTCAAGCTGGAGAGGATAGGGAAGTGGCTGCCATTTGCATCCGCCGCATGTGCCGAAATGCTGGCAGAACGGAGGGATCCTGTCTTTGGACGGTTCGACGATCCTCGAGATGAAACCTTCGTAGTAGTTGTGATATTTCCTGTTTATGCGGATGTCGACGACGTCGCCGGGAACGGCGAAAGGTACGAATACTACAGCGCCGTCCCAGTGTGTCAAAGCCTTGCCTTCGGCGGCACAGGCTTCGATAGTCATGTTTTCCAGCAGGATATCAACTTTCTTCTTCGACATGCAGGGTAGTGTTTATTTCATATCGCTTTGTTAACATAATATAAATTGTGTAACAAAACGGTAAATATATACAATTAGGCGAAACTCTGGGCTATCTGGTCTGCGGCGAACTTTTCTGGTGCAAATCCTTGTGCGAAAGAAATGCCGTCGTGTACGGTCTCGAATTGCATCTCAGCCGCGAGGTTGTTCAGGATCTTTACGCTCGTTCCAGCCCATGAATATGATCCGAATGCTGCAAATTTCCTGTTCTTGACACCTCTGGCTTTAAGAGCTTCCATGAATGCAGAGACCGGCGGGAAAAGGCCTGCATTGTAGGTCGGTGAACCGACAATCAAAGAATCGTACTTGAACACGTCTGCAAGCGCAAATGAGAGATCCTCTTCACAAAGGTCATGGATTTGTACAGGAATATTCATGGCGGTAAGTTGTGCCCTTATTGCTTCCGCAGCCTTTGCCGTGTTTCCATACATCGATCCGTACACCAGGCAGACTCCTTTTTCAAGACGGGATGCGGAAAGCCTGTCGTACATTTCCAGGACCTGCGGGATGCTGTTCTCCCAGACAGGACCGTGGGTGCTGCAGATCCGGGATATTTCCAGTCCCGACAGTTTCTTGAGTGCTGTCTGGACAGGACCGCCGTATTTGCCTACTATGCTTGAGTAATACCTACGCATTTCGGATTCATACTCATTAAAAATGTCTGATTTTGAGTCAATTACGCATTCAGGAGCCACTTTGAATGTACCGAATGCATCTCCGCTGAACAGGGTCTTTTCTTCGGGACACCATGTGACCATTGTCTCCGGCCAGTGGACCATCGGAACCATGAAGAACTGTAGTGTTGTCTCGCCAAGAGCGAGAGTCTCCCCTTCCTTGATCACTTTTATGTTGTCTTTTATACCCTGGAAGCCCTCTATCATCGGGACTGCCTTGGCATTCGTAACTATCTCGCAGTCAGGATACTTTTCCCTGATTGCTTGCTGAAGTGCACTGTGGTCCGGTTCCATGTGGTTCACGACCAGGAAGTCGATGGGGCGAGTGCCGATTTCGTCTTTTATCTTCTCAAGGAATTCCTCCCTGCAGGCTGCTGCTGCAGTGTCGATGAGCGCGATCTTTTCGTCCACTATTAGGTAGGAATTGTAACTGACTCCGTACGGGATTGTCCACTGATGCTCGAAGAGTTTCGTCGTGGTGTCATTCAGGCCAACGTACCTGATTTTTTCTGATAGCTTCATTGGTGATTCTTTCTAGATTCGCAAATTTAAGAAACTTATTCCTCTTTTTGCTAAATTTGTCCTATGCTAAGCGCTAAAATGGCCAAAAAAGCGGTTTAACAATAATGTTATAAGTTTTAACTGTTCTGTTTTGTTATTTGAATAATAATAATTTACTTCAATATGCTCGAGAATACTCAAAGTTCCATGCTTCCTCCCCTTCCGGAACGGATGAGACCCAGGAACCTGGACGGCTACGTGGGTCAGAGGCACTTGGTGGGAGAGGGTTGTATCTTGAGAAACATGATTGCCAGCGGCAATTTGTCTTCCTTTATCCTGTGGGGACCTCCGGGTGTCGGCAAGACCACCCTGGCTGGAATCATCGCTTCTTCGCTGAACCGGGATTTCTACACTCTTTCAGCAGTAAGCGCCGGAGTCAAGGACGTCCGGGATGTGATTGAAAGGGCTAAAGGGCGCTCTGTCTTTTCTCAGGGAGCGGCTCCGATCCTTTTCATCGATGAGATCCACCGTTTCAGCAAGTCCCAGCAGGATGCGCTTCTGGGGGCTGTCGAGAATGGCACCATCGTCCTCATCGGTGCGACCACTGAGAATCCTTCATTCGAGGTGATCACTCCCCTTTTGTCGCGTTGCCAGGTGTTTGTCTTGAAGTCTTTGGATGTGTCTGATTTGCAGATACTTCTCGATAGGGCTCTGAAGACTGATGTATTGCTGAAGGAGAAGGATATTTCCGTAACTGAGAATGAGGCGTTGTTCAGGTACAGCGGGGGGGATGCCAGGAAACTTCTGAATATCCTCGAGATTGTGGTGGATTCGTTTGCTGGTAAGCCGGGGCCGATCATCATCGACAATGCCACCGTTACGGGTTGTATACAGGAGAACCTGGCCATATATGACAAGGATGGCGAGATGCATTATGACATCATCTCTGCTTTCATCAAGTCTATCAGGGGGTCGGATCCCAATGCTGCCATCTATTACCTTGCGAGGATGCTTGATGGTGGAGAGGATCCTTTGTTCATTGCCAGGAGGCTATGCCTTTCGGCGTCGGAGGATGTCGGTTTGGCTAATCCGAATGCTTTGTTGCTGGCTAATGCTTGTTTCCAGGTCGTGCATCAGATCGGCATGCCTGAGGCCAGGATTCCTCTGGCGGAGGTGACGGTCTACCTTGCCAGTTCTCCCAAGAGCAATGCTTCTTATCTGGCTGTGGAAAAGGCTCTTGCTGCGGCCAAGGCGGACAGGACGAGGGCTGTTCCGCTATATCTTCGAAATGCTCCGACCAAGTTGATGGAGGATCTGGGGTATGCTGATGGTTATAAGTATGCTCATGATTTTCCTGGGCATTTCGTCGATTTGGAGTTCATGCCGAAGGGGTTGGAGGGTACTGTGTTTTATGAGCCGGCTCAGAATGCTCATGAGGATCGCCTGAAGGCTTATCTCATGGCCTGCTGGCCGAAGTACTATCATTGATTATTCTATTGGCTGTGGGCTGTTGTATTGGGCGCCGCCGCTTCGCGGCCCCACCGTTCGCTTCGCTCCGGTCCCCCCTCTTAACATGCCGAGGGTGGCAGTGGCGCCCAATACAACAGCCCACAGCCG
>CADBMD010000002.1 GCA_902795735.1 uncultured Bacteroidia bacterium | reverse complement strand
CGTTCAGCCCTTATCGTCATGCTTCCCTACAAGGGCCGTGACAGGGATTATGCCACCAACCTTTGGAGAGATTGGTTCATTAAATACAACATGCCCAAGGCCGATGCTTCAGGAGCTGCGATAAAGCCGTTTTCCACGACCTGTTTCGCTTCCGACACCGGACTGCCGAATTCCGACGGTTCGATTTCAGAGAGGTTCTACACTTGGAAACGTACATTGGAAAGATTGGTTTACGAGAATGTCGTCCCTGACTTCAGGTGGTTTGATGCGGGATGGTATTTCGATCCCCGGGGCGAGACTGTTCCAGTCGACTGGTACGGCTCCGTAGGAACATGGGAGCTGGACACGGTCAAATGGCCCGGGAAAACCTTCCTTGAATCGAATGAAGCCTGCCATGCAGCAGGGATGAAAGTCCTGACCTGGTTCGAGCCGGAAAGCGTCTGCGACGTGGAGGATCTTGCAAAGAACTATGGCTACAACCCCGAATGGGCAGACTTCAATGCCGGCAATAGGTACACCAACAATCTCGGCAACCATGACTGCCTGGAATGGACCCTGGGCAGGATCACCAAGATGATGGGAGAGAATGGAGTCGATCTTTTCCGTGAAGACAACAACTCGAATCCTGTCAAGGCTTGGACCGGATTCGATGCCAAGGACGCTGCTAAGACAGGCCTGCCGAGGACCGGCGTGACCGAGAATCTGGCTATCCAGGGTCACTACGAGCTCTGGGACAGGATAATAGATTTCTGTGCACGGAACGGGAAATGTACCTACATCGACAACTGTGCTTCCGGGGGAGGAAGGAATGACATAGAGTCTCTCCGCCGGAGCCTTCCTTTCATGAGGAGCGATGCAGACCGTACCACCACCGCCCTGCGTCTTTCCATGACGACATCTTTCAACAGGTGGGTTCCTTTCCATGGCGCAAACACCAAGGAATCACAAGGACAGCTTGACCCGGGACTTGAGGGCGGAAGTACTTTCTACATCACGCGGGCTTCATGGCTCCCAGTCTACAATATCTCCGAGGTGTTCACGCACGATGTAAAACTGGACTATGACCGCCTCAGGGCCACTTTCGGAGAGTGGAAGAAGTACAATCACCTTCTGGTGAAGGATATGTATCCGCTGACTCCATGGCATCGTCCTGACGACACATCCAACTGGACGGCCATAGCCTGGCATGACCGTGAGAGTGACGAGGCCGTGCTCCAGGCTTTCCGCCAGGAGACATGTCCCGACCCTGACTACAAGGCCGTATTCAAGTTCCTGGATCCGGAGAAGGAATATTCCCTGACCAACGTTGACACTGGGGAAACCCTGACACGCAAGGGTTCGCAACTGGCCTCTGAGGGATTGGCGATATCTCTTCCTGAGCCGAAGTCTTCAGCCGTTTGGCACATCGTTCCGGCCAGGTAGGTCATTCCACTACGCCGAGCGCCGCATGACGACCCATCCTGTGCAGGCTTTCAATCACCTGTGCGGGACGGTCTGTCATGATTATGGAACATCCCATGTCCACAAGCTTGCCATAGATGCTGTCGGGGTCACCTGACAGGGCCGCCCTGTCGTCGTCGAGACCGCCGTCAGCAGCCTTCCACATGCTTCCTACCCAGACCCTCGATCCGGATTCTACTATGTCCTTTGCGAACTGTTCCACTTCAGGGGTTAGTTCGTGGAAGACAATCTCGTAGCAAGGTGGGACGATCCCGGCTTCCTTGTATTGCTTGAACAAGGTGTACCCCTGCTCTTTCGGTACTGAAAGCTGGGGAGCATAAAGCATTTCCTTCCTGTCCACGAAGGTCCTTCCCTTCATGATGATGAGATCCTTCAGCCCCACTTCCTCGGCTTCCTTCAGGACCTCGTCGTAGAGGTCCCAGCCATGGTCTATCTGGATGAGGGCCCTTCCTTTGCAAAGCTGCAGGGCTTCTTTCAAGGTGGCCATCCTGATGTTCTCGGTCACCACTCCGTGAGGCTGCCTGAGGAGAAGCTGTTTGAGTTCTGCCAATGTGTAGTTGCTAACGGGCCCGGATCCGTTGGTCATCCTGTCCAGGGTGTTGTCATGGATCAGGACGAGCTGGCTGTCCCTTGTCAAAGCCACGTCCAGTTCCAGGATGTCGCAACCCATCTGGATGGCAGATTCTATGGCTTCCAGGGAGTTCTCCGGCCAGTTGCGCCAGTCGGCCCTGTGGGCCATGACCATGACATAATCCGATTTCGGGTTGTTAAGCTCTGACAGAAGCCTTTCAGCGCGGTCAGAATACCTGGGGGCATGGCTGCAGCATGAAACGGTAAATGCAAAAAAGACTGCCGCTACGGCCGGGAAGAGTTTCAGTGTCTTCATGGAAGTGATTTTTTTGGTAAACCAAAGTTAATTACTTTTCTCTACGAAATCAATTTTTTGTATCTTGCATTAAACTCTATAAACAACTCAGATGAAAAGACTGATAGGACTGCTGTTTTTGTTCAGCGTGCTCCAGCTTTCTGCTTGGGAGCGAGAGCCTGTGTGGCCCAAAGGTAAGATGCCTGATGTCCAGAAACATCAGATTGCGGCAATGACCGATGAAACATCACTTGAGAATTTCAAGCCGGACAAGCACAGGGTCGCCTACCTTGAATGGTTCGAGACCCCCGATGCTTCAGTCCGCAATGGAGCCTGCATGATCCTTATCTCAGGAGGCGGCTATGATTCTTGCTGCGACGTAGGTCTCATCGACTATTGGCACAAGGAACTGACCAAACGCGGAGTCCAATGCGTCAATTTTGTCTATCGTACCCCCAGGCCGGTCGGAATCCCTATCTATCAGACCGCTTGGGAGGATGCTCAAAGAGCGGTGAGGCTGGTCCGTTCCCAGGCAGCCAAGCGCGGCTTCGACCCGGAGAGGATTGGAACGGTCTCCATGTCTGCAGGGTCGCACCTTGCCCTGCTGCTGGCCACCAGTTCCCAGACCCCGGCATATTCCCCGATAGACAAGATAGACGAGGTGCCCTGCCACATCAACTGGGCCATCGTCAACGCTCCGGCTTATGCCACCACTGACGGAGAGACAGGGACCCCGGCGACGAGGGAAGGATACGGGACGGACGTCACGCTTAGCAAAGTGTTCAAGTTTGATGAAAAGACTTGCCCCATGAGTCTCCATCATGGCGGCCTCGATCCCTACACCCCTACGGCTTCCACCCTTGTCTACCGGCAGCTCAGGCGGATGGGTGTTCCTGCCGAACTCCATCTCTATCCAGGCAAGGGCCATGGAGCCTATGGTTTTGAGCGCGGCATAGAGTTCATGACCCAGATGGGATTCCTCGGCCCCCTCGAGCCTCCGGTGAAGATCATGGACAGGTACCCGAGCGACGCCGACCGCGCTGAACATGTAACTGAAGACGTCTGGCCCGAAGGCAAGATGCCCGACCCCCAGCCCGATCAGTGCAAGCCTTACATCGAATGGCATATTCCTGCAAACCTCAAGACCAAAGCCATCCAGATCATCTATTCAGGCGGAGCCTATGTAGGCAACGACCCCGACGGCTTCGAGGTCGCTCCGGCCAGGCGCTATCTCAATGCCATGGGAATGACAGTGGTGACCATGAAGTACCGTACTCCGAGGCCTACGACAGGCCTTTCCAAGCACACCACTGCATGGCAGGACCTCCAGAGGGCCATCAGGATCGTCCGGAGCGAAGCGGCTGCTCGCGGCCTCGACCCGGACAGGATCGGCATCATGGGTTCTTCTGCCGGCGGTCACCTGACCTTGATGGGAGTCACTTCTTCAAGGCACAGGTCCTATTATCCGATCGACGAGCTCGACAAGATTCCTTGCAATGTACAGTGGGGAATAGGTATCTATCCGGCATATTCACTTACCGATGGGATCGACGAAGGGAACAAGACCGGCGGGAACGACGATTCCGCAGTCCTTGTCCCTGAGTTCTCTTTCGACCTGGACACAGCCCCTATGCTCTTTATCCACGGAGATGCTGACGGTTGGGCTTCCATGAATTCCGTCAAGACATGGGAAAAGATGAGGGCGATGGGAATCCAGAGCGAACTCCACACCCTGGCCCTGCGTCCACATTGCTTCCAGAATGAGGCCAATCCCGGGACCGGCAGCTACACATGGCTGGACAGGATCGGTGAATACCTCCAGCCCTTCATCAAGGAATAACATGAACCAGTCCATGTCTTACAAGCAGGTTGACAAGCTTTCCGACCTGCCGGCACCGGATCCAACAGGAGTCGTTGCCCATTATGTCTTCCAGTACATCGATTTCGGACAGGCGCCTCAGTATGTAGCAGCCCACCATCGTTTTTCAGACTGTTTTTTCTTCGGATGCGAGATTCCTCCGGAAATGGACGGCATCGGAAGTTCATGTCTTGTGTTCCCACGTATGGGCATGGTTTACAATGTCTTCAAAGGCAATCTCTACACAGGGGAGACTCTCTATGCCGGGTATGACCCCCAGAATGAAGACAGTTTTGCGACATGCTTCGACACAAGGGTCTACAATGATTATATCAGCAAAGGGATCCACGGTGGGAACATCCGGGACACTCTCGGCCGTTCCCTTCATGACCATGCCATCGTGGAAGCGATGGGTGATTTCGTCAGCCGTTTTGATGAACGCCAGGTCGTTGCCGTGATGGGCGGACACGCCGTCCTTCGTACGGACCGTGCCTTCCGGGATGTCGCCTTCATAGGCAAGACTCTTACCGAAAAGGGAAAGATCATGGCTTCAGGGGGAGGTCCTGGAGTCATGGAAGCCACCCATCTCGGAGCATGGATGGCCGGAAGGACCGAAGAAGAGCTCGATGACGCTATCCGTATGCTCTCTGTAGCTCCGTCTTTCAAGGATCCGGGATGGCTCAGGACAGCCTTCCAGGTCAGGGAGAAATATCCTCAGGATAAATATCACAGTCTTGGCATCCCGACCTGGTTCTACGGCCATGAGCCGGCAACCCCTTTTGCGACCCAGATTGCGAAGTTCTTCATGAACAGCGTCAGGGAGGACCTTCTCCTTTCCATCGCCAAGGGAGGCATCATCTATTCTCCTGGTTCGGCGGGGACTATCCAGGAAATATTCCAGGACGCAGCCCAGAACCATTATTCCTCACTGGGTTACTCAAGTCCCATGGTTTTCCTCGGGAAGGATTTCTACACCAAGGAAATTCCCATCTATCCTCTTCTTGAGGACTTGCTCGCCCGCGGGAAATACAATGGCTTGAAGCTTTCAATCACGGACGACCCTGAAGAAGCAATATCAGATATCTTGTCTTTCAATCAATAAACCATGAAGATCAGAATATTTTCATTCATCCTGGCTGCCATGGCACTGGCCATGTCGGTCTCCTGCTCAGAGAAAGATGACGGCAGGATAGATGTGGTTTTCGACAGTGACGCCAACAACGAAATCGATGACCAGCATGCAATCGCCTATCTGTTGCTTAACGAAGATGTCTTCAACACCCTTGGTATCACTACGAACACAACCAGGAACGGAGGCAACATCAAGCTTCAGACCCTTGAGGCTCAGAGAGTGATCAAACTTGTCGGCCGTCCGGATACTCCTATCTATGAAGGAGCCGACGGTTCTTTTGAAGAAATCCTCCCGACGATAGGGAACAAGGAGTTCGACGGGTGTTCGGCCGTGAATTTCATAATCGAACAGGCGGGCAGGCACTCTTCGAAGAAACCCTTGACGATCATTGCAGTGGGCAAGCTTACCAATATCGCCCTCGCACTTGCCAAGAAGCCTTCAATCGCAAAAAGGATCCGTCTTGTCTGGCTCGGGACGAATTATCCCGATCCCGGAGAGTACAATTTCGACAACGACATTCCTTCTGTCAACTATGTGCTGGATACGGACGTGCCTTTCGAAATCACAACTGTCCGTTACAAGGATGACACAGGGACCTCGGCGGTCAAGGTGAGCCGGGAATATGCCCACGAACATTTCACGGGTCTCGGTCCCAAGGTTTCCGAACCTGTTGAGGGCCGTCACGGCGGGAAGTTCATCTGTTTCGGTGATTATTCAGTCGATCTCTTCGACAACATGCCCGACCTTGTCCGTTCCCTCTATGACATGTCGGCCGTGGCCATAGTCAAGAATCCGGCATGGGCAAAGACCCGCACTATTCCTGCACCTACCTTCCAGGATGGCAAGTGGGTGGAGAGGCCTGACAATTCCCGCACTGTGATTATCTGGGAATATTTCGACCGCGATGCAATCGTGGCAGATTTTGAAAAAACTCTAAATGTTGACTGATGAAGAGTTTAGTCAGATTCGCGGCATTCGTTGCCGCAACCTTGACGGCCTTTTCCTGTTCAAAAGGCGATTTTTCTCTCGCTGAAGGCGAAAGCCATCCTTTCAGGGGAGACTACAAGAATTTCATCCTGACAGGAGAATTCCTGGCCGATCCACAGTCCGAATCTGTCATTTCTTTCCATGACGATGGAACGGGCAGCGGGTACAAAGTCCTTCTTCATGGTGGACCGATCGACGGTACCATCAAGAGCGGATCCCTGCTCCATGTCCGTAACCTTTACAGGGCCTTGGAAGATGAGGGACAATGGACTCCCCTTGAAGTTGCGGTACGTGGCAAGAACATCTCCGTAAAGGTCAAGGGACAGGACGTTGTCTGTTACACAGAACCTGACCAGCCATGGCGTCGTCCTGAGTACAAGGGCATGGTTCTGGGCCACGGTTCGGTAAGCGTAGAAGCCCTCAAGGGCCCTGTCCAGTTCCGTAGCGTGAAGCTCGCTTCCCTCCCTGATGATGCAGTCAATCCTTGTGACACGATGCCACCGCTTGATGAGGCTACGGACAAGGCTATCCGTCTCCAGCAGGAGGATTTCCCGGTCATCGACTGGCATGTCCACCTGAAAGGAGGCCTGACGGCCGAGATGGCCCATGCGATGAGCATGAATTATGGCATCAATTACGGAGTGGCTCCCAATGCCGGAGCCGGCGGAGTGGGCAGGATGCTTGCCAATGACGAGGAGGTCTATGCCTATTTCGATGAGGTGAAGGATCTTCCCTTCCTGCGTGGAGTCCAGGGAGAAGGACGCAAGTGGACCTCTGATTTCTCATCGGAAGCCTTGGGCGTGTTTGACTACCTTTTCACTGACGCCATGACCATCGTGGACCACAAGGGAAGGATCAGCAGGATCTATCGCAATGAAGAAGTCCTTCCTGAAGGCTTGTCCGACCAGAAGTACATGGACCTGATCGTGGACCAGACGGTCAAGATTCTCACCAATGAGCCAGCCGACATCTTTGCCAATGCCTTTTTCCTGCCGGATTTCCTGGCTTCCAGGTTTGACCAGATGTGGACTCCAGCACGTGTCGCCAGGGTCCTTGATGTCATGCAGGAAAAGGGGATCGCCCTCGAGATCAGCGCCCGTTATGACATTCCGAACGAATATATAGTACGGGAGGCCAAGAACCGTGGAATCAAATTCACTTTCGGAACCAATAATGTCGATGCTGATTTCGGAAGGCTCGAATATAGCATAGACATGGCGCGCAAGTGCGGGCTGACGGTCGAAGACATGTGGTTCCCATCCATGAGCACCAGGGCTTCCCGTCCTACCGTGATCTACAACCATTTCGCTGATGACGGCAAGGTTGTGCTTTTCAACGGAAAAGACCTTTCCGGGTGGGTTCCTGTCACTGAATCCGAATCAGAAGAGCCGGTCTTCAAGGTTGAGGATGGATGCATAGTGGTTTCTGGAAAGCCTAACGGCTACCTTCGTACGGCGCGTCAGTACGGTGATTACTCATTGCATGTGGAATGGAAATGGATAGGCGAGGGAACCAACAGTGGAATATTCCAGAGAATCCAGGAGGGTGACAAAGTCTGGCCGGTGGCTTATGAATGCCAGCTCTGGGCTGGGAATGCCGGTGACATCGTCTGCCTTGGAGGGTCCAGGATTGACGAAATACCCTATGATCCTGCCGTCAAGTTCCCTATGAAAAAGAGGAACCACACGGGGGCTGCGATCGAGTTGCCTGACGGGGAATGGAACCGCGCCGAGATCATCTGCCATGGCAACAAGATGATCGTCTACATCAACGGAAGCCTCGAGAATGAGGTGACTCTTTCTCACTCACAAGGTTACATAGCGCTTCAGAGCGAAGGCGGCCCCTTGGCGTTCAGGAATATCTACATCGAATAGGTCTCTAGATCGAGCGGACGCCCCACTTCGACCTGAGGTCATCCATAAGCTCCATGATGAACAAGATTTCATCATGGGGCATTTCTTTTGGCTCGGTCAAGCCTTTGGAAATGGCATCCTTGCAAGCAAGGAAT
>CADBMD010000001.1 GCA_902795735.1 uncultured Bacteroidia bacterium | reverse complement strand
CATGGTTGTCGTTAGGATACTCGGGGGTGTTCCACCACACGGTGTCCTTGGAGTTCTTGTCCATGACGATGTACTTGTCCTTGGGGGAACGTCCGGTGAAAACACCTGTCATTACGTTGATTGCGCCGAGTTCGGTAACCTGACCTTTTTCATAACCGGTGAGACCGGGTTTTGTCTCCTCATTGTAGAGAACCTCGTAGGTAGGATTGTAAAGCACTTCCTTTACTCTCTTAATACCGTACTTGCGTAAATCCATCTTTGACATAATAAATCTTGTTTTATTGAGTTAAACTAGTATCTTCAAAAGCCCGGCAAATTTACGGAAAAAAAGCGTACATTTGTTAAAGCCTGTTTCATTACTGCAAATTATTTGCCATTGAAGCTCGCAAAGTATTGTGATAAACCGATTTAAAATTTTTAATATTGAATATGTCGCCGGTTGATGTGCTGAAGGAATACTGGGGGTTCGAAGGTTTTCGTCCGATGCAGGAGGAAATCATCGGCGCGGCCGTTGAAGGAAGGGATGTGCTGGCAATATTGCCTACCGGTGGAGGGAAGTCCGTCTGTTTCCAGGTGCCCGGAATCATGGCCGAGGGTATAACGTTGGTTGTCACTCCTTTGATAGCTTTGATGCGTGACCAGGTCCAGAACCTGGAGTCCAAGGGAATACGTGCCATAGCCGTACATGCTGGACTCTCCAGGCATGAGGTCGACCTGGCTCTCAACAATGCTGCCTACGGTGACTACAAGTTCCTCTACCTTTCACCGGAGCGCCTCGGAACCCGTCTTTTCAGGTCGTACCTCGAGGTCATGGACATCAGCTACATCGTCGTCGACGAGGCTCACTGTGTCTCTCAGTGGGGGTATGATTTCCGGCCGGACTATCTGAAGATAGGGGAGCTGAGAAAACTTGTAGACGCCCCTGTCATTGCCTTGACGGCAACTGCCACTCCGTCAGTCGCCGATGACATCATGGACAAGCTGTCATTCAAGGAGAAACTTGTCCTGCGCTCTGGTTTCGAGAGACCCAACCTGACTTATGTCGTCAGGAAAGTCGAAGACAAGGATTCACAGCTTGTGAATATCTGCCATGGTGTCCCTGGAAGCGGAATAATCTACGCCAGGAACCGAATGAAGTGCGAGGAACTTTCTGCAATGCTGGATTCACAGGGTATTAGTTCGTCTTTCTATCATGCCGGTCTGGGCCAGATGGCCAGGACCGACCGTCAGGCGGCGTGGAAGGACGGACGCATCCAGGTCATGGTCTGTACCAATGCTTTCGGAATGGGGATCGACAAGCCTGATGTGCGGTTTGTCGCTCATTACGACTTGCCGGACAGTCCTGAGGCGTATTTCCAGGAAGCCGGCAGGGCAGGAAGGGATGGCAAACGGTCCTATGCCTTGCTGCTATGGAACGGTGTCGATGTGAGACGGCTGGGACAGATCGAGGCTGCGTCTTTCCCGTCACTGGATTTCATCGAAGACGTCTATCAGAAGCTCCATGTATTTTTCGAGATACCTTACGATGCAGGGATCGGCCGGCAGCTTAAGTTCTCCCTGGAGGATTTCTGCAAGAATTACGGTTTCCAGAGGTCGCCTGCATTCCACGCCCTGAAGTACCTTGAGCGGACGGACCACCTGACATATTCGGAAGAAGTTGACATCCCTACGAAGGTGAGGATTTCTGTCGACAGGCGGGACCTTTATGACATCGATCTCCCGAATCAGGGACTGTCCTCCCTGCTGGAGGTGCTGATGCGCTCATATTCAGGTATTTTCTCTTTCCTCCAGGCAATTGACGAGGAATATGTCGCCGGCCGGCTGGGGACAACTGTCCCGCAGTTGAGACAGATGCTTTATTCCCTTTCCCTGGAACATGTGATCAATTATGTCCCGGCGGCGCACTCCGATGTCGTATTCCTTCACCATGACAGGTTGAGGCCCGGGAATGTGGACCTCATGCCGGGCCGGTATGCCATGTTGAAAGAGAGTTTCCACACCCGTTCCCAGGCAATGCTTGAATATGCTTCCGAAACTGAGGAGTGCAGGTCTCGTTTCCTGCTCCGCTACTTCGGCCAGACGGAATCCAGGGACTGCGGTACCTGCGACGTCTGCCGCAGGAAGTCAAGCGCTCTTGCAAAAGGCCGTAACTCTGAGGAATACACTCGCCGCAAACTGATCGAATTCATCGACGGGAAGGATGGCAGATACAAAATTGGAGAGATCGTCGCTGAATTTGACGATCCCTCCAAGGATTATTACTACGACTACCTTCGTTTACTCCGCCAGCTTATAGACGACGGGACGGTGCCGATGTATTCTGACTGACGGGGAACCTAGTTCTTCGGAAGGACAGATTCTGCCCAGGCTTTGATGTCGCTCTTGGAAGCTCCGTTCAAGGTCTTGCCGTCGACCCATTTGATGGAAGGGTACATGGCCTTGAAATCTGCATTGGCTTTCTGAAGGTCGCTTCCGCCTGAAGTAGCGAAGAAGATGACAGTCTTTCCGCTCAGTTCATAAGTCTCCAGGAAAGTGTTGATGATCGTCGGGGCGGTGTACCACCAGACCGGGAAGCCGATGAAAATGACGTCGTACATTCCGATTCCGGAGAAATCCTTTACGATTGCGGGACGTGATTCCTTGTTGCCCATCTCGATGGTGCTGCGTGAGGCCTTGTCGGTCCAGTCGAGGTCGGCGGCTGTGTACTTTGCCACGGGCTTGATCTCGTGGAGGGTCGCTCCGCAGACCTCTGCAAGGTCCTTTG